>CAXIDD010000074.1:0-13266 GCA_964021975.1 uncultured Saprospirales bacterium
TTACATGCAAGGCCGTCCCAGCTACAATGCTCGCAAGAATAGTATAGAATTAAAGAATCTAGATTTCACCTTGGATACGCGTAGTTTCCTCTTTAAGAGCGCTGGCTGGTTACTTAAAGGCCCTATTCGGAAAAATGTCCAGGACAATATGAACTTCTTGTTAGATGCTAACCTAAATGAATCTCAAAGCATGCTGCAGAATCAATTGGATAACTTTGTCATCGCGCCAGGTGTCATTATGAAAGCCAATGTCAACGACCTGAGCATTCGAGATGTACTGGTTGTCCGAGATGGTATCTTTGCCGATATCTTTATTACGGGAGATTTAAAAGTGGTAGTTGACCGTTTGGATTTTAAGAAATAACTTACACATTTAGGAGTCTTCTATTTAATAATCCAAGTACTCCAAGACCTAAAAGCACCAATAAATAATTAGGCATTAAGGGAAGGGTTTCGGGGGTGGGTAGGATGCGCCTATAGGACTCATCAACTTAGGGTTAGATCTGATCTCAAAGAACAGTAATGAAGTAAGACTTCCGAAACCTTCAAGATTAGTCAACTTAGTATTATCATCGATACGGATACCTCTAGTTGAAATATTAAACTAAAATATTTGCTTTGTTTGCCCTAGCAACTCAACCTTCATACTTAATTGGCGGATGTTTGAGGATGAAATCTTTCACTTCTTCTGGCTCGTCTGTGAGGTGAAGCAAATCGTAATAAGGCCGGCCCCAAGCCAATTGTTTCAACAAAGGGAATATCAAGGTCTGAATTTCATAACGTTCACGGCCTAAGAAAATCATTGGGCTGTAATAATTAAAGGTCCCATAGTGATTTTGGGTAGCGTCCATAAAGATTTCTTGGGTGGTTCCCGCACTTCCTGGGGCAAAAACGATCCCATAAAGGGAAATAGCGATCAAGTTATCTTCTCTGATGCTATTGGAAAAATACTTGGCAATGTGGCTTGCAAACAGGTTGCTGGGTTCGTGGCCATACAACCAGGTTGGGATTGCTAAAGACTTGTTGCCATTCGGATATTTCTCTAATACTTCTAAGGCTTGTTCGTGGAACCCCACGCTCGTATAATGTGGTGCAACACTAAGAATCTCCAATGCATTATCGAATTCCGCCATCGTTTTTCCAGCAAAATAAGCCCCTAAATTACTAGCTTCCATGATACCCGGACCGCCGCCTGTACAGATAAAATAGCCTTCTTCCGCTAATAGTTTGGCAGTCTTAGCCGCCTTTATAAAATCTGGATGTGTTCGTTCTACTCCGTGCCCCCCCATAAAACCAACAGATTTTAATTCGGTCATACCGTTTTGGTCATATTTCAACAAGCCTCTAAGGGCATTGTCAATGGCATGGTCATGAATGCGTTGCCAGAGGGCTTCGTTGATACTAGGATTGTGCCGACTGGCAGAGAAGTGATTGTATATTTTTAAATCGATAGAATTATCTGCTGTTTTAGAATAGCCCTCCATTAGTTCCTGCCAGTTATAAAGCCCTGTCCGGAAAGGATTATAGGGCAGGGTCTTGGGGGCATCATAAATACCTGCATCCATTCTACGCAATAGCAATTCTTGTTCTAAAGAAAAACTACAGCCCAAGAAAACGGTATTCTTCATTTTGTAATTCTGCCAATTGATGATATCATCTGCAAAATTGAATCCCCGAAAAGTATGATTACTCAGGTCTTTTTTGGTTTTTAAAACCCGCTCCATTTCGGCTGGCTGGCAGATGACCTTCTCTTGATTGGCTTCGAACTTCATATTTCTTTTTTATGATAATAAAAATGATCCTCCAACAAAAAAGTTGCTAAAGGATCATTCTTTTTTGAACCACCCAAGACACCTAAGGGCTCCTAAGAATAGTTTCGATTAGAAATTTATTGATTAAGAGTTATCTGCTCCTACAACTTCTACCCATTGCCCGGCACGAAAAGCACTAATGGTATTGTCATACATGGCCTGGCAAGCAGTAGCTGGTAAATAGAACCGGCCTTTGTAGGCAGAATTTACTTGCACTCGGAAAGTACTCGTCTTTTTTTGATTTAAATCAAAGAACGTATCTACTCGATCATCTCTGACATCACGATATTCGAAGTAGGATTGTTTGCCGTTACTCATGCCATCCATCCGACTATTGAGAATCTCCCAACCAGAAGGGAAAGCTTGAGAAAGTGCCAACTCTTCGTAACGAATCAAGCGCGTATTGGGATGCGTTACCTTTACTTCGGCAATGAAATCTTTGCCTTGTGGCAAACGACTTGGATCTAAACTACTACCATCGGTATTTAGAAAACGAACACTCATCTCTAAGTCATTGCTGCTTCCTTTTTCTAAACCTGGGCGAGGCTGCCCACTTACAATCAGTCGAGCGAATAGCTTACCATTACTTTTGTTCCTAAAGGAAACTTCATTTCCGGACTCTTTTAAATCCCCAAGATCAATTTGCATAAGGGGTGTCTCTGATTTTACATCTTGAGATCTATTGGAGGCCATTTGATAAGAGAAATTAAAAGCATCATTGGTTTCTGTAATTCCTACAAACTTGGCAATGGCCAATAAGCTATAAGCGGTGGTTTGGGTACTGAGCCAACGTTGACCACTTAGGTTCTTAGAGAGGTCTTGTACCATTTGTCCAGCTAGGTCATCCGCTTCCATCAGGACAGTGGTCTCCAAGATCATTGCTTGATCTCGGATGCTTGATCCATAAGTATAGGACAATTCTTGGTATTCATCTACTACCGTGGATTGCCCATCGGTAAGTTCTTTTGCAATATTATTTTTTCCAATTAAGGCATAAGCAGCTGCTAATCTCCATCGGGCTTGCAACTTTAGGTCATCTCGTTCTCGCAAGCGATTCATGCTAGACAAGTCTGCCTCGCCAGAAAGTGCCAAAGTATACAAGCGATAAGCTTGATCCAATTGCTGACTTGAAGCGGAATAAAATCCATAGTCAGCTTGCTTAGGACTCCATAGCTTGGCCGTCTTTTTCTGGAATTTGATCAACTTACTCAAGAAACTAGAAGACACTTGATAGCCTTGCATTTTCGCCTCCAATAAGAAGTGTGTTGCATAATTAGTTCCCCATTGATTCGGCGAAGAACTTCCTGGCCAATAAGCTAAGCCACCATTACTGGTCTGAAATTGCTGTAAGCGCTTAATTGCTGCTCTGATGTTGTTGGGTATTTGGGTTTTCTGTCCTTCATCTAGGTCAATCAACTTATTGACAAAGAGTTGGGGGAAAGCCGCTGAAGTCGTTTGCTCAACGCAACCATAAGGATACCTCAATAGGTACTTTAGGCGGCGACCTAAATTAATAGGTGGAATACTGGAGATTTCTAGCACAGCTTCATTGGTCCCTTGCATGCCTAGCGCAGCAAAAGTTTGGCTCCAATCCTTTCCTGGGTCTACCACACTTGCAAAGACTTCATTTTGATAAGGATTTGGATTTCGGACTTGAATTTCGATAGTTTGGGAGGCGGTTTCGCCATTTCCTGATGCATTGATTTCAAATCTAGCAACGCCTACACCATCTTTTACTTTAATGGAAAACTCAGTAAGTTGATTGCCTTCCCCGTCAAAAGTAAGGTTGTTACTGGTGTTGCGCCCTAGATCAATAAGACCAGAAGCCTCTTTGAGACTTACTTTTACTCTTTTAACCTTATCATTGGTCACAAATACATTAACTGGTAATTTGAGTTCGTCTCCTGGAGAGAGGACACGTGGTAAAGTAGAAAGTACCATCAATGGATTGCTAACTCTCACTCGTTTATCTACAGAGCCATAAGATCCATTCGAGGAGGCAGCTACTGCCATCACCCGTACTGCGCCAACGTAATTGGGAAGTGTGATCTCGTGTTTATTTTTCTTACCTTTTTCTAATTTGAAAGGGCCCAAATGCCTTACAACGGGCTCGAAACGATTGGCTGTATTATCGACATCATCTGAGCCGGCTTCGTCATCACCACCAATACTAAGCACTCGATCTAATTCTCCACCGTAGGCACCCAATACATTGTCATAGATATCCCAGGTTTTGACACCCAAGGCTTCTCTGGCGTAGAAAGAATCGTGGGGATTCGGCGTTTTGAAACGTGTCAGGCCAAGTAGGCCTTCGTCTACGACGGCCAAGGTATAAGTCATTTCCTGTTTACTAGCTTCGTTAATTTCTACGGTAAATGTTTGTTCCGGGCGCAACTCATTTGGCATATCCAGAATTGGTTTCAGAATCGTTTTGGGATCCTCAACATTGATCGGAACGACTCCATACATTCTAATGGGTAAGTCGTTGTCCATTTGTCCATGCGGTTGAATCATAGATACATTTGCATAAACAGTAGGCGCCATATCCGCCGTTGTGGGGAAAGTCAGCTCATTTTCCCCTTCCTTGGCATCGACCCAGAAACGGTCAACAACTTGACTTCCATTTTCAAGCGTTACTAAAGCCCGACCTTCTTTACCACTAGGGATGGTTAATTTTACTGTTTCTCCAACCGTATATTGGTCTTTATCTGCTTTAAAATTGAGCATCGCTGCTACTTCTCTACTATTGTTATCGTCGCCGTACCAGGGGTAACCTGCGTAGACGTAACTTCCAGAACAATGGCCACCGTCGAGATCACAAACCCGAATTAGATAACGGCCCCATTCTTCGGGCTTAATTGTCCAACTGGCAGCCCCACTACTATTAGTGGTCAATTCAGTACGTGCTTTGGCGTTATTGTGAGTCGTGGTATTGTAGTTGGATACATAATCATTGCCTTGATCCCACCACCAGCGCCAAGAAACTCGATAAAATCCGACGCTAAGTTTACGATTTGCCAAAGGTTTACCAGTTTGATCAACGCTTACAAATTGCAGACGTCCATTTTCACCGACTTCTAATCGGGGTTCATCGTATTTGCTTTTTGGAATTTCGACGCCGGTATAGGCATCAAAAGGGGAGTAGTCAATAGTAAAAGCATCGGTACTAAAATCTCCGCCTTTTTCAAAGACACGAGTACGAATATTGGTTTTCATTTTTCCAGGTACACTTTGGGCACCCAATAGTTGGCTGCTAAAGTTGGCTTGACCACTTTCATTTAAGGTGCCATCAAAAAGAACTTTTGTGCTGGTGTTTCTATATGCTCTGGCAGGATCATCAAAAATATAGCTAGGATAGTCATTAAACCTAGTGGTGGTTGGTCTCAATTGGGCTTCTACCACTGCTTTTAAACCACTTGCGGGCGTACCAATCAGCCAATTTGCAACTACAGCTCCATTGATTTCATTCCGACCGGTGAGTTCTTTAGCTCCGAAGTCGACATCAATTTCAATTCTATTTGGTTTGACGGTTTCTACTTTAATGGTTTTTCTGAAATTAGCCCCACCCACTTTGACATTGGCACTCCAATTTCCGGTTGGTGCATCTTTTTCAGTAGCAAGAAACATTGGATAAACCTGATCTATATTGTAAGCCAACATCCGCTTAGCATGCAATTGGCCCCTTGAATCATAGACTTCCATCGTAATGGGATAGTCTTTGGGGAGTTCATTGGCACGGTCATCTAGGACAAAATTCAGGAAGATTGAATCTCCTGGCCTCCAAACACCTCTTTCCCCATAGATATAGCCTTTTAGGCCTTTTTGCGTCTGCGCACCGGATACATTAAATCGACTAACCGATAGGGCATCTCCATCTTGTAAGCGTAGATATCCTACATCCTTGCCTTGTTTGGCAATACAAACGAATGGTTTGCCATCTACATTTATCTTTGCAAAGCCATTGCCATCAGTTTTTCCATTTCCAATAAGTTGCTGTTGGTAATCATATACTTCTACCGTTGAATTCGCGATCGGAGCCGCTGTTCTTAGGTCAGAAACTATTGCTATCAATTCTTGATTTTGTCCCATTTTAGTGATGATCCCCAAGTTAGAGGAGATGATATTACGGCGGACAAATTTTTCTGAATTATAGTACTCTGGATAGCATGGATTATCCCGATTGTCATAATCATAACCAGGATAATAGCCATTGACACCATACCAGCTATCCATCACACTTCGGATTTCATCCTCTTCCTCATATTCGGGTACTTGGGACGCCTCTAAGGCACTAGCATCTTCACAAACTAAGGTAGAGTAGGAGGGGCGAAAACCTAATCTGATTTGATAGATTGCTTCGGGGTCTTGATCAAATAAGGTACTCAAATCCATTGCATAACGCATCCAACGTTGATTATTGCTATTGGGATTTAAGCTTTGCAAATCAATTTTCTTTTGCAGAATAATACGGCCGACCGTATTGAGGTCATACATGCCATTGATTTGATTTGATTGTAGGAATTGGAGGATGTTGTTATTGTAAATTTTAAAAACCTCTAATTCTACGGCATTTAAGCCAATCGCTTCGAAGGGGAAAAGTAAACCGTCTGTATTGGGCATAATTACACCATTACCAACCAACCGAACTTTAGGTTTAACCTCTTCGAATACCATATCCCATTTTCCATTACCTTTCATGCGAGCCCCACTGATATTTTTGATACCTGGATTCAGTGTAAGTTGATAAGCACCAGCTAGGCGTTGGTTAGGGTAGACCCGGATTTCATTATCGTTTATGGCAAAACGTAGATCTCCTTGATAATTGCTTAGTCCAACGAGTCCTGAAAGGTCTTGTCTTTTCTGTAAAGGGTCAGAAAATTGAAGTAGGATATACTGTTCGGGATCGTGTAAGACTTGTGCTTCCATTACCTTAAAGTCTCCTAAAGCAGGTATTTCAATTTTTTCTTGGCCTTGTTCTTTGACTTGTATATTTTTTCCATTCCAGCTAATGGCTACTTCCGAAGGGTTTTGACTACGAGAGATACCTTTCACAATGAATTGATGCGTCAAACCATCGCCATACTCCCAATCAACTTCCAGGGCTTTCCCATTTTGTTGAGCTTTGAGAAGGCCTTCTATGGCTTCAGGTGCTGCAATATCAGCCGTAAAGACGGTACCGTATAATTCTTGGACGCTTAGATCGTCATTTTTACTAGCTTTAAGATTATCGATTTCGACGGCCAGGTTTTGGTCTTTTGTTCGAAATTCAAAGTTGAAAGTAGCATCGTCTCCTTTAGCGGACTTTACAATCTTTCCAACTTGCAGGCTAGCCTGATAGGTTTGTCCCGAAGGTAGGTTCTTGTTCGGGTCCAGACGAAGCGTCCGGGTATTATCCCAACTTAGTGCTCCATCAATTTTTGGAGTAATATTTAACCAACTAGCTTTTGCTTCTGAACCAATATCATCCGGCTTGACCATATCATCGGTGAATTCGATGACGATAGCATCCCCATTTGAAATAATGCCTGAAGTATAGGCAAAAAGATAAGGGTTCAGCGAATTACTAGACTTTACATCGATGTTTTGTTTTTGCTGACAAGCTAAAGAGAATAGACTGATCCAGAGGATCAAGCTTAAATTGAAGATTTTCGTTTTCATGAATTGTTGATGGTTTAGAGGTTCACTCATGGGTTAATTAGAAATTTTTAGAGCTTTCTTGTTGTTATTTTTTTCTAGGTGGGACGTTTATATGCGATTATGCTTGTTAATGTACATATTATGCAATGGAAAGAGAAACCTTTTGGTGAAAAAGTCATTACTTAGGTTAAAGATTTTCTACATGAACTACCAACTGCCTTTATTTCCATTACAACTAGTTGTTTTTCCAAACGAAAAACTCAACTTACATATTTTTGAGCCCCGGTATAAACAGCTAATAAAAGAGTGTGAAAGCAATGGCACCACTTTTGGTATTCCACCATTCATTGATAAGAAAATGATGGGTATTGGTACAGAGTTAAAACTGCTATCCATCGAAAAAGAGTACCCTAACGGCGAATTAGATGTCAAAACGCTGGGTATAGGCTTATTTGAAATTGATACCGTACACAATCCCTTTCCGGAGAAATTATACATTGGAGCTGACGTGCATAAAATGGATTTTCATCCAAAAGGAAATTATGTGATGAGTGAAAAAATCATTGGATACGTTGAAATGATTTACCAAATGCTGGCCATTCCGAAAGACCCGCCGGTTATTTCAGATACTTTTAGCACCTATGAGGTGGCACATCATATTGGATTGACTCTGGAGCAGGAATATGAATTTTTACAAATTCTGTCTGAAACGGATAGGCAAGAGTTCATACTCGGGCATTTGGAAAAAATGGTGCCAAGGGTTAAAAAGATCAATAATATTAGGGAGCGGGCCCTGATGAACGGCCATTTTCGAAATATTATACCACCTAAGGTTTAATGTTTAAAGAGGTGCGGCCATTGTCGTACCTCTTTAAATGATACTTCTGCCTAATTAGTTGTTTCCTGGTAAAATAACCATTCCAGGAATTGCTTTTTCTTCAATAGCATTCACTTCCATCTGATACTGTGGTTTTTGTTTACTTTCACTGTTGATGATGGTTAAGGCTGTGGTACGTTTAAGTACTTTTTCCCAAGTGATTTGATTTAGGTCACTTTCTAAGCTTGCCAAATCCCTAATCGTTGCTAGAAAGCCATTAGTAAAATACCCACCATTATTCGTAGCAAAAGAAAATTGTCCTGGTAAGCTGCTGGTAGCAATGATATGACCTTCTGTTTGTAAGAACAATTTCTTATAGACTTCTCCAACCAATGCGGTATTCATGGCAACAGGCTCCTCGTAAGGTAAGATATTGTTACAACAATCTGCCAATGAAACCAGTAAACGAGGCGCTTTTGCTTTTAGTTGCTCGGTGATGGCATCTAAACAAATGCCCGCTTCATACAGATGTTCTTGCGCTTTAGTCAGATAAAGATAGGGCAGGTCTCCACAGGTTATTTGATTTTCATATCGGTAGCCATGACCGGTAAAATAAAAGAAAATGACATCATTTTCGCCTACTTCTAAGGCTTCAATACTGCGCTCTAAGCCATCTTTAGAATAATCTATTTGTTGTAGATTAAGTTGCATCCGAGTCTTTTGTGCAATGATTTGAACCTCTTCTTCAATTTTGAATTTATCGGCTATACAAGCAGTAGAGATCTCAGAATATTCATCTACCAGAACGAGTGCATGAAGCGTACCTATTTCGGCATTTAACCCATATAAATTAAAAGCTAAAAAAGAAACAAACAATAAGACTACAAGTGATCTAGGCATAATATTAACTTATTTGGTTGTTCATCTGCAAAAGCCTCTTTATCCGGAGAGGGCTTGCCACCTTACATTAACATAAAGATGATTTCTGCGCAGATTTAAAATTGAGAAGTACTCAAGGCTTGAAAATAAGGTTCGTTTTTAAAAATAGGGTAGAACAAATTTAGTAACTCCGCTCTGGCGGGATCTATATCTCCATAGAATATTTCAAGTCCATCCCGAAATATTTTAGTCTTATTACAATCTAGGCTTAATAGTACTTCTAGGCTTGTCCCTTTTTTATGACTAAATTCAATGCCTAAATTAGGTGTAAAGAGGCACATTTTTAATTCTTCAGAAAAAACATAACTACTGGTGTCACTTAACAGTTGCTTCACTTGCTGGAGCTCTTCGTTGTACAATTCAATCGGGCCTTGCAGGATAGGGTATCCAGCAAATTGTTCGTCTACAAATTGAGCCTCTTCTTTGAAAGGTGCTATGTGATAAACCCTTGCCGTTTCCGCTTTTTGTAGTAAGGTAATGGATTTACCTTCCAGCCAGGTATCGGTACCACCAGTCTCTGAACCCGTTTTACAAGCATGGAGCAATGGGAGCAACAAAAGCAAACTTAAAATCCGCAATGATTGCAGCATAACTATTGTATTTGGATGGTGAAAATGGGTTCTTGAATACGGTTTTTGCTACCGGCTACTTTTTTAACCCTAAGTTTGGTATCTTCTAAAAGACTATTCCAAGAGGCTGGTTTAGTATTTCCTGTACTTACCTGATATTGAAAAGCATCCATAAAGCTGTCCAGAAAGTAGCCTCCTGTACTAGTAGCCCAGGAAGCCTGCCCCTGATCAGAACTGGCTAATAAAATACTGCCTGTATTTCCTAGAAAAAGTGCTTTATAGCGATCTATGGAAGCAAAATTCACCGACATAGGCCTGCTGGCGACATAACGATCGATAGGTGCTGGTATGCCAATTTCATTGTTGCAACACTCTGCAAAAACCAAAGTCAATCTTGCTTCTTTGTCTACCAGAGTCTTGTAAATATCTGTTAAAGCATAAGCAGCTTTATCTGGATGGTCAATACCATTTTTGCCGACAAAACAACTAGGAAAACGAGTAGCATGATTGGTATACCTAAACCCATGACCAAAATAATAGAACACCAGGATATCTGTATTTCTAATTTCTAAATCACCAAGGGTACGCTCCAGGTTGTCCTTTTGAAAATCTTCACCTGCCAGTATAGAAGCTTTATAATCATAACCAATACTTTGGGCCGCTGCTGAAAATTGATCTTGTATCACTTGCAATGCCGCCTGAGCCCCTTGTCCGAGAAAGCGATCTCTAGTATCCATTGCTGCCAGTAAATGCAACCTAGGTCCCCGATTTTCCTCAGGTAAGTCATTAATGAAATTTGTATTAGCAACAATGGGCTCAGGAATTATTTGAAGGTTAAGGTTCTCTCCAAATATTGGCCCATAGGCTAGATTAATGATGGCTTTTTCTTTAGACCAAGCGAGAGAAACTTCACTTTTAGGGAACCGAGGATTAGTATTGATCGTACAATCATAAGATTGCTCCTTAGAAGCAACTACGATCCAATAACCGTCTCCAAATGCAGTGGTTTTAATTTCAAAGTCAGCAGCCATCTGTTCTTTGATCCATTCTTTTGGAAAATCCCGACTTTTAATAAAGGTTTGTTTGCGGGAATCAGATTTGGACATAGCAACCCACCATTTTTTCTGCCCATACAAGACTTGGTCAATATGGTAACCTTTCGTCCAATGCTCTTCGATAAACTCTTTAGGGAATTCGCTGCTCCACTGATAGGTTTGAGGCCCCAAATTACTTTCTTGTGAAAAAACGAAAGCCCAAGCTCCCTGACCAAAAGCTGCATGGGTAATGGAATAACCTTCCTTCCATTTTTCCTGAATGCTTGCTTTGGGAAACTCACTTCTTAAAATCCAGGTTTGTTTTTGGAAGCTGGAACCTTTAGACAAAACAGCTGCCCAAAGCCCACCGCCATATCCAATTGATGTTATTTGTTTGCCTGCAGCCCACTGTTCTCGAATAAACTCTTTAGGGAATTCTGTGCGGGTTGCCCACGATTGAGCATATAAATCACTTCCTTGTACCGTATTGACCAACCATTTTTGATTGGTCTTTTGAGCATCAAGTCCACAAAACTGTAATAGCAGAAGGGTGAAGAGCAATATTTTTTTCATAAATTTTTTCGATCTAGGCCTATAGAAGTATACTTCTATAACGATAATCTAGAGGGGTTTTATTTTTCACCAGGCTTCATTTAGGATATTCTTAAGTTTTAGGCATAAGAAAGCAGGTAGGGCGTATACCTCTATTGGCGCTGAACTACATCATTAATTTAGCTACCTTTGTTGAGAATTGACTTTTATGGAATTAAAAACACACAAAAAAACGGCTTTAATTTTAGGGGCTACTGAATTAGTAGGCCGTAAGTGTTTATTACAATTATTGCAGCACGATGCTTATCAGAAAGTTGTGTTGTTGTTAGAGGAACCTTTAGATTTTGAACATTCCAAATTGGAAATACACCAAGTACTTTTCGAGAAATTAGAGCGATATCAGCACCTAATGAAAGTAGATGATGTTTATTATACCTGGGGTAGTCAAATGAAAATTGCTGCCAAGTCAAAGCATTATAAAGCACAGCAAACCTATGCTTATGACCTTGCTAATTTAAGTCAGCTTGCAGGCGCCAAGCAATTTATTTTTCTTTCCTCTATTGCTGCAGACCTTAATAATGTACTTTATTACAGACAAGAAAAAAAGGACCTAGAGATTGCTTTATCAAAAATAAATTTTTGGGCGACTCATATTTTTCAGCCGGGGCCAATTTTAGAAGAAGATAAATCAAGTAGAGGGACTCAATTGGTTAATAAACTAGCCAATCGACTCAACAATTTGGCCGGTGGACAGCTTTCTAAGTATAAACCAATTGACTGTTTCACAATTGCTAAGGCTATGATTAAAATGCCGCAGCGATTCCAAGCAGGAATACATATTTATTCAGCAGAATTTTTACAAGAATTTTCTAAAGAACAAGAACAAGGATTATCAAAGAATCATGGATAAAGTAGTAAAACAATCAGAAATAAAGATTACCATCGGCTTAAACGAGGAGAAGATTCCAGTAGAAATGAAATGGCATGCCGATGCAGATAGCCAACAACCTACTCCACAAGACTGTAAGGCAATGATCCTAGCACTCTTTGATAAAGAAACCAAAGATACCTTACGAATGGATCTCTGGACTAAAGACATGCAGGTTGTTGAAATGGATCGATTCTTCTTTCAGACCCTACGTGCAATGGCTGATACTTACTTTAAAGCTACTCAAAACAATCAATTAGCTGCTGACATGCAACGTTTTGTACAGTATTTTGGTGAGCAAACGGAGATTATTCCTAAGAAATAGTGCTCAGGTTTTTCCTAGAAACTAGGGCATAAATAGCTGTTAGAGTTATCGTAATTTCCGATGTAGGTCACACTAAATTCAAGGGCTCCTTGGGGTCTTCCACCAGAAGTGAAAGATAGGATTTTGGCATCATAGCTAAATCCGATCAAAAAACTTTCGTATTCAATACCTAGCATAGCTACGGCTGCATCCCAAGTCATGGGTGCTTCGGCATTATTAGTAAAACGTGCCCATCCACCAAAATGAATAGCTGCATTGTCAGTACTTCCAAATTCAAAACGGAAATTGGTGCCACTATTAATAGCAGTATGTGGTCCTTGGATATAAATCAAAGCCCGCGGAAGTAGGTCTATTTTTTCAGCTAAACGGAGTCTAAGTCCAGCATGACCACTGTATTTTCGAAAGAGTTTATTCGTGCCCGGGACTTCTGCCTCTGTATAAAAACTAATCTCTGGCTCCAGGATGTGATGCATGCTAGCGCCTAAGAAAAGTCCAGGTCCTTTTTCAGGGTTATAAGAATAATTCAGACCAACTGCTAAATCGGAATAAGAGAAATTATTGGTAGGTAAAATCTCTCCTGAGGGCAGGTCAAAATTACTGCTTCCATCAAATTGATCATCAAAAACGAAATTGTCATAATTGACATTACGTTGC
>CAXIDD010000075.1:0-13123 GCA_964021975.1 uncultured Saprospirales bacterium
ACTGGCAGAAAAGAAAAATAGTAGTAAGAATAATATGTTCTTTCCACTACTAGACATGTTCACTTTAGGGACCGCCAAAATTCCCGTGTTAATTGTTGTACACATTTGGACTATATATTTGTTAGTATCAATTAAATACATGATTAAGCATGCCACTAGAAAGTGACATAATTTGCATTGCAATTACTACGAATTACACCGAGTCAACCATGTGAAGGGTGGTAGAGTGAAGATTACCGAGAAGTGTTAATTTTATTTCGCGCACACCAATATTACTTGGCTAAGACAAAAAAACGCATTTTTTACCAAAAAACCAATTAGGGCGTCATTTAATTTAAAATCATTCCCCAATTAAAAAACATAAAAAAAGTCGTGCGCCAAGAAGCACACGACCTACTACTAACAAATATAATCCCATGATTTTTTTTCTTTCTTTTGAAGCTTCTTAAGCTATCTAAAGTCCTTTAATAACTATTCGGGTCTAGTCCTTATTATGTATAGGACAAAAAAATAAGTCGTGCAACTTGCACGACTTATTTGGTAATTATAATCCCATGAACTTTTTACGAACCTAATATATAATAGTTATATCTTTTGCTATTGATGGTCAAACTGGAAAAGTTGCAATAGTAAGTCAGTTTTTTAAGAGAAAACTGACTTACTATTTTTGCAAACCAAAATCCCATGTACATATCCAAATTAAATATTACTGAATCTCTATCAGTAATGTTCGTTTGACAATACAAACATCACTATTTCCTAGAGCTAAATCAAAGACAAAAATCAAACATTGTGAAATAAAAATCTAAAAAATATTTTCTAAAAAACTGATAAACAAGTAGTTGAAATAAAAATCCGTGAATTAAAAAATAATTATAGCTTTATTTTTTCTTCTTTTTTTATAGGCTTTTATTAAAAAGGATTCTGAAAAGCTTCTTTTTTAAGGAAAGAAGTATCCGTCAACATGCTCAAAAAGTTAATTAGATCTTGTTTATCCTGAGCTGTTAGATTAAAAGACCGAATATTGGGATCTTCATTAATTACACCGTGGCCTCCTTGGCTATAGTGATCTAATACCTGCTCTAGTGTTTCAAAACGTCCATCATGCATGTAAGGTGCTGTCAATTCAATATTCCGTAAGGTAGGAACACGGAATTTACCATTATCAAATACATTATCATTAAAACCTCCTAAGCCTGCGTCCCTAAAACTATTGAGATCAGCTACAGAGTCGAGGCCATTATTTCTAAAGTTATTATCTGTAAACAACGGATTAAAGTGACAATGCGAACAACCTGGATGTTCAACATTTTGATTGTCCTCTATGAAAAACAAGGCAATCCCTCGTTGCTCAGAGTCGGTTGGAAATCCATTTCGCCCCCAGATCACTTGATCATAACGAGAATTAGCTGAAATTAAAGTTCGTTCAAATTGAGCGATGGCTTTTACAGCCAAATCCCGGGTGAGTTCCGATTTCTTTTCAATGCCAAAGGCCTCTCGAAATAAACGTGGATAATTGGGATGCCGCCGTAGCTTGGCTTCTACATTGTCCCAGTCATCATCCATTTCTAGATGATCTTCAATCGGAACTAAAGCTTGCTCTTCCAAGCTATTCACCCGGCCATCCCAAAAAAAGCCCCTGGGGTTAAAAGCTAAATTAACCAAGGACATAGAATTGCGAATTCCTTCTAAACCTTGCACACCGGTACTTAAGGAATTGCCATCGGTAAAAGCCAAATTAGGCTGGTGGCAACTTTGACACGACAAGGTACTGTCTAGTGACAATATCGGATCAAAAAACAACATCCGTCCTAGTTCAACGCCTTCTACGGTCATTGGATTATCCTCTGGCACAATCGGACGTGGCATAAAATCCGGAACATCAAAAACATAAGCTTCTGGTTCATAGGTTCCTGAAATTAGCTCATCGGTATTCTCTTGTTCACTTGTAACCGGCATTTTATCCTCACAGGCGGAGGCTGCGGAGGCCATCAAAAGTAAGATTATGTATATTCTCATAGCTCAAAAGGGTTACTAAAATTGGGATTACTAACGAAGCTTGTATCGGTTAAGGTAAGTAAGAAAGCCAGTAAGTCTGCTTTATCTTCCGCACTTAAGTCTAACGCTCGTACGTTGGGACTTACATTCTCTGAAAAATGACCTCCACTCACATAATGATCAATTACTTCTTCTAAAGTTTTAAAACGTCCATCGTGCATATAAGGTGCTGTTAAAGCGATATTTCTTAAAGTAGGCACTCTAAATTTGCCATTATCATAACGATTATGGGTGATACTACCCCTGCCTTTATCTAAATAAGCATCTAAACTACTGACTACCTCCAGACCATTATTTTCAAAAGCTAAGGTCGTAAACAAAGGATCAACATGGCAATGGTTACATTCGGCATGCGGCAAATCTGGACTTGCATCAAAAAAAATGGTCCAACCCCGTTGTTCTGCAATGGTAAATTCGGCTGTACCTCTTTGAACCTGATCAAATTTACTATCAAAGCTGAGCAGCGTACGTTCGAATTGAGCCAGCACTTTAGCAATGTGCGTAGCCTCTATTTCATCTGAATGCTCCAAATCAAAAGCAGTTTTAAATTGCCCTGAATAATAAGAATGATTGCTGATGCGGTTCAAGATTTCAGGCCAATTACCAGCCAGTTCTTTTTCATCTGTAATGGGATGCAAAGATTGCGCTTCCAGTGTTTGTACCCGACCATCCCAAAACAAACCATCATGATAAAGTCCTACATTGACTAAAGACATGGCATTTCTTGTGCCCAAAAGCCCTCGCACCCCCTGGCTGAGTTTTTGTCCATCTGTAAAGGCTAAATGCTGTTGGTGGCAACTCACACAGGCCTGCGTACTATCTGAGGATAGAATAGGATCATAAAATAATCTTCTACCCAAGTCTATACCAACTTTAGTCAGTGGATTATCCACCGGAATTTGCATACCAATGACATCCGCTGGCAATTCCAATGAATAGGGCTCTTCTAAGACTTGCTCCTTTATTTCGGTTTGACAAGCAAATACGTAAGCCAGTGACAATAATAAAATGACCAGCAAACGATTCTTCATAAATTCTATTTTAATTCGATTGCTGTTCCTAGGTTATTGGCGATAAAGCTAGCAATATTGACATCATTGGTATGGTCTTGAGACACCTTAGAAAAATCCAGGAATTCACCCTGGGCATCGATCAGTACTTTTTCAAGGTCTACATTAAAACTCAACTTAGCCCCTTCTTTAATCTCGAGGTTTTGCTCAATCGTCAGGGTTCTAAAATAGTCATTCTCTCCAAGGTGAAAAGTCAGTTTTTCTTCAAAAACACCATCCCCATTCAGGTCTGCATTCCCTTCAATTTTGGTAAATACATAACCCCGTGCCCAAGACCAGTAGTGGCTATCTAAAGGATGTCCTGGTGTATAGTCTCCTGGCTGTGTCGCATTCAGATCCGGTGCTACTCCCAATCCAAATTGAATACCCGAGTAAGTACCCGTAGGCACATTTTGGATATTGATACTTACTCCTTTATCTGCGGCATCGATAGATTGTACATTTTCAAAACTTACCAATTCAATTTCTACTAAATCAACAGCATTGGCCTGGCTTTTGGTATCTTTTAGCAATTTTACATCCGAGATATAAAATTGAAACAATTGAAATTTCAAATCCATCCCGGCTTGATAATTATAATCTTGGGCATACATCAATAATGGTTCCTCGCCAAAACTACCGGTGAAATTCATTTCTAAATCTACCTCTGTAGCGGTATTTGTATTGTCTTCACAGGAAAAGCTGGTGAAGGTCAAGAAACTGATGAGTAAGAGCACGATTGTTTTCATAACTGATGTTTTTAATTGTTTTTTGTATACACCGGGCGGGGAATATTTAGGTCTAGTTTAAGAAGCTACTTGAATTAAACACTTATTGACTTAAATTGATTGCCAAAACTTGAAAACTATCCGCAAGATTTGCGACAATTTTACTTTTAATGGTTTCATTACTGTCATTATTAAAGTCTACTCCTGAGAACCAAGCCAAATAATCTACTTCAATCGTCACGGCGACATTAAAGCCACTTGGGATGGTTCCGCTTACTGGTAAAGATACGTTAACCTGATCCTCCTCGTCAGTGATTTGTATCACTTCCGATACTCCGGTAAAGTCGGTGGTATCTCTAAAAAACTCAATCCTATTGTATAAATAGCGTTCCGTATCCTCGACATACATAGCAGGCTCTTGGGTAGCTAAGGGATGATCATCAGGTAGTAGTGTGGGTTCTGTTTGTTGCACAACTTCTGGCAAACCTAAACTAAATTGCAGGGCTGTAACTGATCCATTGTAAATAAAGGTCCCCACCTCTTGAGCCCTAAAGTTATCGGGTTGGCTGAAAACAAAATTATCATTGACTTCAAAGAAAGTAGTATCGTTGTTTTCCAGAATGGCTAAATCTATGAGATCAATGACGGAGATAGAAGTACCTGCATCATTGACGAACCCAACATCTGAGATGTAGTAACTAAGTTCTTCAAAGGCAAAGTATTGACCAAAATCATTAAAATAAGGTGTTTGATACCCAAAATTCAAGGTGTCAAGATTTTGGTAAATTTTATGACTAAAAGTAAGAGACAAGCTTGGATAAGTACAACAGTCAGCACAGGCTTCGTCAGCCGAAACATCATAATTGAGGGAATCCACATCCAGGCAGCCTTCCTCTCCTTCGAAGCAAGCTGTCAGCGTACAAAGTCCGATCAGTAAGCCAATGATATATCTATTGATTGCGTTTTTCTTTTTCATGCTGTTGCATCAATTGCTTGATAATTTGCTTAACCTGAGAGGTAAACTCTTTGGTCATGATCCAATTGTAATAAGGTTTATCTCGGCTCAGTACTTCTACGACGGGCTGGCCAGCGTATTTACCAAAATTAAAGACCGGCACGCCTTCGGCATTGAATTTCATGCGTTGGGTGGCGTCCAGGAAATTAAGATCATTGGTAAATTCCTGAATAGCTTGCATATCATTTTTAACTGGCGTAGGAATAATATTTCCGTCTTTATCTTCAAAGTCTACGGTAGCATATTTTTCCAATTGGCCTTTGAATACGTCAATGGTTGCTTTGACATCTGCCAGGGCATCGTGGGCATTTTCCATGCGCTCTCCAGTGTAGAACTTGTAGGCTGCTTTCAATGTTCTAGGCTCCATTTTGTAAAAAAGTCGTTGCATGTCCAAGGTTCTCCTTCGGCTCATATCCAACTCGATTCCAACTCTTGAAAACTCCTCCATCAGTAGTGGAATATCAAACCGGTTGGAATTATAACCTGCTAAATCTGCATTCCCGATAAATTCAAATAGCTGGTCTGCTACTTGCTGGAAGGTCGGTTTATTCGCAACATCTTTGGGCGTAATACCGTGTACCTCCATGGCTTCCAAGCTGATTGGAACGCCGGGATTGATGAGCATAGTGAGCTCTTCGGGGGCCTTTTTATTGTTTTTAAAGTATTTAATTAAAGCGATTTGTACGATACGATCACGGACCACATTCAGTCCCGTTGCTTCGATGTCAAAGAAAACCAGGTTGCGATCCAGGTTAAAATCCATAAACTAATTCGTTTTAAGTGATTGAAGAATAGTCATCAATCACTTTTGTGAAAAGATGTCTTGCAAACCTGCTGTAAAATGGGTTTGCATGGTACCATCTGAATTACCAACGACAAAATAAGCTTCAACTTGTGTCAAGCTGGTGGCTTTTTCCATTGCTTTTTCAAAACCCATGACCATAAAGGCCGTGGCGTAGGCATCCGCAGCCGCACAAGTAGGTGCGAAAACGGAAGCACTTAATAAGTTACTTTTTTCCGGAAAACCGGTAAAAGGATTAATGGTGTGACCATATTTCTCTCCTTCAACATCATAATAATTCCGGTAGTTCCCTGAGGTTGCTAATGCTCGATCGACTAATGGTGTGACCGATATGAATTCATTTTGAAGGGCATTCGGATCTGGGACACTAATTCCAACGCGCCAGGCATCCCCCCTAGGACTTAAGCCCCGAGCCAGTGCCTCTCCTCCTATTTCTACATAATAGTTTTCAATTCCGGCCGCTCCAAGGAGCTGACCAATCATATCTACTCCATAGCCTTTTGCAATAGCCGAGAAATCCAACTGAACGCCCGGAGCAGCTTTTTCATAACTACCCGGCTTTAACTGAATTTTATCTAAGCCTACAAACTGCATTAAAGAATCGACGATGGTGCGATCAACTTCAGTAATGGCTCTTTTTTCCGTATACCCAAAGCCCCAATAATTAACTAATGGCATCAAGGTAGGTTGAAAAGCGCCATTGGTTTGTCTACTATACTCCAGACTAAGCGCTAGATTCTCAGCGAAATATCCTTTATTGCTTAGAGATCCCGTAATGGCTATGCCCTGCTCGGACTGATTAAATTGGGAAATCACTGAATTGGGAATATAAGTAGATACCTCCATATTCAATGCGATAAGGGCCGAGTCTATGGTCTCTTTAAAATTACGACCTTCTGGATCGGCATATTTTACCGAATAAGTGGTCCCCATGGTCTCCCCAACCAAGGCAAAATCATTGGACGGTTCTTTAGTTGTCGTCGGTTGACAGGCCATCAAAAGACAGCATAAACCAATCGTCCCAAAACAAGCTCTAAGCAAAGACATACTATACTTTTTTAAATAAAATTCGATCTAAAGAATACCACCCTGGACCGGTGATAAATAAGGACACATAAACGGCTAAATAAAGTAAAGATTTCTCCATTTTCCCGAATGGATCCCCACCATGTGCTATAAAACAAGCAACGCTCATAGCGATTATCAAAGGGACTAGAGACCACCGCGTAAACAGTCCAAAAGCTAATAATAGCGCACATAAAAACTCGGCAGTGGTAACTAGAACTAAAGATGGAACAGGTCCTATTCCCAGTGGATCGCCAAACTTAAGTGGATCATCTGAAAAGAATTTCATCAGTTTTCCCCAACCGTGTCCATAGACCATAGCAAAGCCAAAAACCAGCCGTAAAATGAGTAATGCCAAGTCAGTAGTTTTTTCAAATTTCATCTGTTTCTGCTTTTTTAATTAATGAAACTAAAAATTGTATCCTTATAATTTTGCACAAAAGTAACTGGTAATCTGTATTTATCCGGCTTTTTTTCTCAATTTCGCCTATCAATTACAGGTATTTCTACATGAAGTCAATTACGGAGCAACATCTTTGGGTCACTACTTTCCTGCTACTTATTGCTGGTTTACTACTCAATTTAGGTTTGCAACCGCTTTACCTGGAAGAACCTCGGCGTGCATTCATCACCTTGGAAATGCTGGAGAATCAAAATTGGATTGTCCCGACACTCTGGGGTCTCCCCTATTATAACAAACCCCCGTTTTTCAATTGGGTTCTGATTGCCAGCACTAAATTATTTGGAAATTTTTCGGAGTGGGCTTTACGCCTACCTTCGGTCTTATCTACGCTGGCGGTAGCTGCTTTGATATACCGATTTATGAAAGCGGAATTCAATCATCGTTTGGGGGTTTACAGTGCCCTGTTGTGGGTTTGTTCCTTGGGAATTCTGTTTAACTTTTCTATGCTGGCAGAAATAGACCTATTCTTTTCTTTGTTGGTTTTTGGAGCGATTATGGCGATTTATCATTTCCACCAAAAGGAGCAACTTTGGCTGCTGTTTCCGGTCGTTTATATTTTGCTGGGCATTGCATTTTTGAGTAAAGGAATTCCTGCTGTTATTTTTGCGGGGCTTTCCTTATTGGCTTTTTTTATTTGGAAAAAGCAGTTTTGGAAATTATTTCATCCCGCCCATTTTCTAGGTTTATTTTTATTTTTTGGTATCGTTGGTGGCTATTATTATGCTTATTCTCTCTACGCAGACCCTACCGCGTTTTTACTAAACATCTGGTCAGAATCGTCCGATCGTGCCGCTTGGTCTGAAAGTATTTGGACCTTAATCTTGCACTTGATTAGTTTCCCTTTCCAGTTTTTAAAAGAATTGGCACCAGCCTTATTGCTATTGCCTTTTTTAATCCAAAAACAAATTTGGAAGCGGATCAAGCAAAATGACTTTTTGACTTTCAGTCTATTGATGATGGCCGTTAACCTACTCCCCTATTGGCTCTCACCCGGCACTCGGATGCGCTACCTTTACATGTTGCTACCCTTTGCCATCTTTCTATTTGTCGCGCTTTGGGACCAATTGGCTCCATTAGCTAAGCAATGGCAAATTAAGACCAGTCACAGCTTGATGGGCTTGCTAGTTTACCTGCTACCAATTGGAATGTTGGCCTTACCGTTTATCCCGGACTTATCTGTCTTGAATTATTTAATACCCCTCAGTATAATGGCCTTTTTAGTGCTTGCGGCGGCCGCTTATGTATTTTATAAACGTCCTGCTTTGCGTTTAGCAGTATTACTCTTTAGTTTAGCCATTGGACGTTTGGTATTTGATGTGACGGTCCTGCCACAACGAGCGATCAATAGTGGAGCTCAAAGCAATAAGGCCTTAGCCGCAGCGATCTATGAGGAGGTGGGCGATGCCCCCATTACCATCGTTAATGACGAGAAAATTCTTTCTTATACGACTACTTATTATTTCAATCAACTCCGCGGAAAGGTCCTTCGTGCTCGTTATAATCCAAGCTTCGAAGCTGGACAATATTATCTACTTTGTGCAGACCAAGCACCAGAGGGAGCACAGGTCAAGTTGACTTACCCTTATGAAGGTTCGGAGCAGGCTTTAATTTATATTATGGAGTAGTTTCGCTATCGAAGCCCTCTTCTACTCTACCAAAACATCCTCCATTTTCAACTCAATTACTCTACCTAAAGTCCGTAGTTTATTAAGATCGAATTGAGAAGCATCCCCATAAATAGTAACGATTACAGGCTTATTTTTGATGTTCTTTTCATAAAAAGAGACAATGTCCTTAAACTCTAGGTTTGGGTATCCTTTAAAGTTCCTTTCATTAGGATCTACGGTATATCCTGTTTTCAAAATAGCTTCGGCCCTAAGTGAAAGATCACGGAAAACAGGTTTACTTGAACTTGAAGTTAAAACCAGGCCATCTCTAATGGATGGAAGTCTCGTTTCATAGCTTGGCATATCCTTCAGGAGTCCCATGACAACACTGACAGCATCCGTAGTTTTGTCTGCTTGAGAACCTGTAAACAATACTAATCGCCCCTTCTTCTTAGGCTCATAAATGGGGTCTACATAATCTCCTCCAGCAGAATAAGCTAAGGATCGAAATTCTCTTACCTCTTGAAAAACAAGTCCTGAAAGGCTATTGGTATAATAGAAATTGAAAGCCTCTTTGATGTAATCATCTTCATAATTCAAGGGTTCTCCATTCACAATATAATACACGTAACTCTGGATGGCTTTTTTGTCATTGACAACATAGAAGGTCGTTTCCGATAATTCTTGCGCTTCTAAGAAGGTGTACTTATCTGTGGTATTTTTTCCAAAAAGAGGTTTCTCTTTAAGCATATTCGTTACGACTTGCTCCTTTTGTTGGCCCACATAATGAATAGAGGTGAATCCATTGGAAGTTAGCTCTTGCAGTTTGGTTTTAAGGACCGCAGGGTCTAGTTTTTTTAATGCTTGAATGGATAAGCGTGTCTTATAACCTGATTGACCTCCAAATAGTCCATAGCTATAAAGGATTCTTCCTCCGGTAGAAGGATTGTTCTTATTTAGCTTATTCTCCGTAGTACGTTGATTATGGAGGTATTTTATGGTTTCTGGTGTCGGATTAAACTCCCGTAGCAGTAATTCTAACAAGTCCAATGTTTCCTCAAATTTATCATCAATTCCAGTTAAGGAGACATCGAAAGAATTATAGTCCGAGCTAAAAGAATAAGTGGCGCCCAGGTTGGCAAATTGGCTTTTAAGCTCGGCAACCGAATAAGTAGAAGTACCGGTATTGTCTAAAGCATTGGCCAATAAAAGGTATTGTGGGTCTTTGGTAACACCCCCAGCTATCGTTAAGCGAAGGGTGAATATATCGTTTAGGGTATTTTTGGTATAAAAAATATAATCATCCGTGATACTCAAGTCTTTCTCTAGGTCAATGAAATTAGGAACGGACGGTGTTTCCGGGATCTCTTGGAATTTGTTGGCATAAGCGGAGGTCGCTTCGGTACGTTCCGTAATGGGTTTATAGGGTGGTTTATCTAATTTTTCTTTTTTAGGAAAGCCTGTTCTGGATTGCAGTGTAAAATAATCTTTGCCATAATATTTTGCCGCAGCTCTTTGCACCTCTTCTTTGGAAAGTGCGCGAACCTTATCTGAGAAGGACAAATATTCAGCATAATCAAGGTCGTAAATAAAACTTAAGCCAAGGTAGCGTCCTCTAGTGGCCAGTTGCTCCATGGACAAACTAAAGTTTCGGTAGAAGCCATATTTGATGGACTCAAAATATTCATCCGTAAAATTGCCATCTGCAATTCCTTGGAAAGAGGCCCGTATTTTATCTTCAAACTTCTTAAGGCTTTTGCCAAATATTTTAGGCACATAAAAAATAAAAGTAGAACCGTCTTCTTCCAGAAACTCTTGGTAAGCACCTGCATAAAGGGCCTCATTGTTTAGATTGATTTGATCAATAAATCCCGTTTGATTGGCATTGGACATCATACTGCCAATCAGCTCCAAAGCTGGTCGATCCGGATGTCCTACCGGGACCAATTTATAGCCCATAAACCCAGCTTTGATTGGGGTTATTCTGACCTTTTCTACGGTCCTATCTTTAAATTGATTCTTTTCATAAACAGGAAATTCAGGTTCAGGGCCCCGCTTTAATTTCCCAAAAGTCGCTTCAATCAAAGGCTTTGCATCTGCTGCATTAATATTTCCACACAAGACCAGGGCCATATTGTTAGGAACATAGTACTTCTGAAAATATTGGTACATTTTAGTTAGAGAGGGATTCTTTAAGTGGTCGATACTTCCGAGGTTCGTTTGGGTGCTATAGGGATGATCACCATAGATAAATTCACCAAACTTAGTGGTGACTCTACGTTCTAAATCATCTCCAGCTCTGTTTTTCTCTTCATAAACCGCCTCCAGCTCACTTTGAAATAAACGAAAGACTGGATCCTGAAATCGATGTGCATAAATATCTAGCCATTTGGCCAGTTGATTGGCAGGAAAGTAATTGTAATAATTGGTATAATCTTTACTGGTACTCGCATTGACACCTGTGCTTCCGATAGATTTAATCAAACGATCAAACTCATTGGGAATGGCATATTTCGAAGCTTTCAACTCCTGGGCATTGATCATTTTTTGAATGCGCAGTTTTGCATCTTTATCCGATTCAAGTGCCAACTGATCATAAAGTAACTTAATGGAATCCAGGTGTGGCTTTTCCAGTAAGTAATTTTGAGTTCCGAGTTCTTGGGTACCTTTAAACAGCATGTGCTCCAGGTAATGTGCTATTCCAGTAGCTTCAGCGGGGTCATTCTTACTACCAACGTTCACCCAGACTGCGCCATAAACATTGCTGGCGTTGTTATCTTCATTCAAATAGACTTTCAGACCATTTTCAAGCTCATAATATTGGACATTGATGTTCAATTCTTGAGCGCTAAGGTTATTCATCATTAGACCTAAAAAAGTAAGGAGTAAAAAACGCATAGGGCATTGGTTTTAGTTACAATTAAATTACTTAGAAGCTATCTGAATAACAAAATATTTCTGGAATGGCTGCATCTGAAAGTTTATGTAAGAAAATCTTTACTTCTCTGTTCCTCTAAATCTCTAATCACCGAATGCACCATATTCATTTTGGATAAACTGCCGCCCGAGAGTATTTTGACCAACCAATTTTCTTTTAATTTTAAATGTTTGAATATTTCCTTAGCAGAATATCCTTGCGTATAAAGTGTAGAAACCATATCGAAGAAGGACTCTAAGAAATGGAGTTTCTTGGTCAGCTGTTGTTTCCCATTTTTTAATTGTGGTTTATGACTACACAGGAGGACATCAAAATCTAATGCTAGAATCTTCTTAATGGATGCGATCTGATCTGCCACACTTTCATTGTGTACAAAATAATCGATATAAGAATTGAGGTATAAGTCTGCTGAAAACAGCCATTTACGATTGGGTTCATACAAAGCGACCATATCTGGTGCATGTCCGAAGATAGGAATAATCTCAAAACAGTATTTGTTGGTTTTGATCGCCTGCTGTTTCGGAATTAAGTCTTTTTGGGCAGGTCTGGTACCCCAGGTTATTTTTTGAGCAAAACTCAATTTAGGAGGGGCTTTCATCATTTCACAACAAAGCTTGGAGGCATAGGCTTCACAATTGTGCTGGTCTTTGAGTGCGCGGATATTCCCTGTGTGGTCTTCGTGGTGGTGCGTAATAAAGATTTGCTCCACCTCCAATTTTTTAGTGGCAGCTAAGATGCTCTTTTTCATTATACTTTGTCCTGTATCTAGCAACAGCCCATCCACAAAATAGATATGCGTGAATAATTTAGGTTGGCCTATTGCTTGGTATCCAAATTTGAAGCCCAGTATTTCTTCGTGTTGAAAGGATTGAGAAATAAGCATTTAGCTTTATTGTTTTGATAATGCGCAATAGCTACTAGATAGCAGAAGTTTTAAAACTTGCGCTATCTAATAGCTGGGGTCTAAAATCAATTCGTTTAGCTCCAATTTCTCATCGCACCGTATACCGGACCAATACTTCATTATCCAAAACAACATTTGTTGACCAGATGAATTGAGCATCATTACTTGGATCATCAAAAATATCGGTAAAGTTGGTATAAGCAGCTTTATTGTCTACCCCGATTGTTTGATTGGTAAAAGTAGTAGCTTCGGGCCAATCTGAATCGTCAAAATCTGATTTCATCCAATTGTTTGGAATTTCCCAGTGCAGGGCAAAAAAGGAAGTACCGTCTTGACCACCGCTGTCATCACATTTTTTGGAATATCGAATATTACCTCTTTCTTCCACACAAGTTAGGTCTTTAATAGGAGCAGTATAGAAAGTTTGTGCTTTCCAATTTTCGTTGGTAGTTGCGACTGTATTATTTTCAGCATCTTTGATCACCGCCACCATT
>CAXIDD010000076.1:0-13100 GCA_964021975.1 uncultured Saprospirales bacterium
ACCTAGTAATTTGGATTTGTTTAAGTCGGTAGCCTTTGAAAATAACTTACTAATATTTTACCTAACCAGTTATGCAACAGAGAAATCGCATTACAATCCATTAATGGAGCATTTAGATTCTGTTCTAAGCCTGATTGAAGCAGAAATCAAATAATATTGTAATAGTTATTAGAAAGACTAAAATCATAGGTTTTTCGTTTGTCGTTTTGAACAAGCACTTATATTTGCATCTTTGAATATTTTGATATTAACCCGATTACCGTACTACATGAAAAAAATCATTCTGGCCGTATTAATCATCTTTTTTATCAGTTGTGAGGGGAATCGTCCACCTTTACAAACAGCTGTTTATCCTGGTTTTGAACCTCAGGAAGACTTGAGAAAAAATCTCCCTTTAAGAAGTGTTCCTACCGACAAAGCCTTTATAGCTGCCGTAGAAAACTACTTTGAGACAGCTATCCAAAATGGTCAGATTATTGGGGCTGCGGTAGCCATCGTGCATAAAGATGGTTTGATTTATGAGGGAGGTTTTGGAAAACGTAAAGCATCAACCACTTTGTTCGTAGATGAAAATACCGTTTTTAGAATTGGCTCTTTGTCAAAAGGATTTGCAGGCATTTTAGGAGCTACCTTAGTCGATGAAGGAAGCCTTGCTTGGGATGATTTAATTTATAAGCGCATTCCTGAATTTAAACTCTCGGATCCAACGCATACCCAACAGGTTAGTCTAGCTCATCTGCTTTCTCACAGCTCTGGTATGCCTTATCATACTTATACCAATCTAGTAGAAGCCAAGTTGTCTTTAATTGATATAGCCAAGCAATTGCATTCGGTTGAAAATTTACAGCCCATTGGCCAGGTTTTTAGCTATCAGAATGCTGTTTTTGCTTTATCTGGTACTTATTATGAGGCGGTTACCAATAAAGATATGCCTACTTTATTGAAGGAGAAACTCTTCGGCCCCTTAGGTATGGAAAGTGCTTCCGCTTCCTACGAAGCAATGGCCCATGCGGAGAATATTGCCTATCCACACAAAGGAGGCAATGGCAATTGGTGGGCTCAAAATATTAGTGAAAAGTATTACAATGCCATCGCGGCAGGTGGCATTAATGCCAGTATCAATGATATGAGTAAATGGCTTTATTTATTATTAGGCCAACGTCCGGATGTGGTAAACCCAGAAAGCTTAGGTGCTGCTTTGAGTCCACAGATTGCAAGTAAAGATCATTACAGATATTACAATAAATGGTCTGGGCACAATACCTCCTATTATGGTTTTGGATGGCGCATGCACACCTTTGATACGCCTCAGGGACAAGATACCTTGATACACCATGGCGGTTACGTGAACGCCTATCGAAGTGAAATTGCAGTTAGCCAGCTAGAAGATTTAGGGATTTGTGTATTGTTTAATAGTCCCAATTCCTTGAGTAGGAACTGTATTCCAGATATTTTGAAATTATACAAGGAAAGCCAGATTGAGGAAAAAAACTTGGCACCAATTCAGTAATCAATTGGATTTATACATAGCACCTTAGTGGTGAATGTTACGGATAGGCGAAGTTTTCAAACTTCGCCTATCAATATCAATTAAACGGCTACATCGTAGTCTCGCAAAGCATTATTCAACGATACTTTCTTATCGGTACTTTCTTTTCTTTGACCAATGATCAAAGCACAGGCTACATTGTATTCACCAGCTGGGAATTTTTTGCTGTAAGAACCTGGAATAACGACGGATCTGGCCGGTACTTCTCCACGGTAAGTAACCGGTTCAGCACCAGTCACATCGATGATGCGCGTACTTTTTGTTAATACCACATTGGCCCCTAAAACGGCTTCTTTTCCAACTCTTACGCCCTCTACGATAATGGAACGAGATCCAATAAAGGCATTGTCTTCAATAATAGTTGGGGTAGCTTGTAGCGGCTCTAAAACGCCACCAATACCAACGCCACCACTTAGGTGTACATTCCGGCCAATTTGTGCACAGGAGCCAACGGTTGCCCAGGTATCCACCATAGTTCCGCTACCGACCCAAGCGCCAATGTTGACATAGCTAGGCATCATAATTACACCCTTTTCAAGAAAAGCACCGTGACGGGCAATCGCATGAGGCACTACTCGAACACCCTTAGCCGCATAGTCTTTTTTCAAAGGTATTTTATCGTGAAATTCGAATGGTCCGACTTCTATGGTTTTCATTTCTTGAATTGGGAAGTAAAGAACCACCGCCTTTTTGACCCAGTCATTCACTGCCCAACCTTCATCAGTAGGTTGTGCTACGCGTAATTTACCTAGGTCTAAAAGGTTGATTACCTCTCGGATAGCAGCCTGTGTATTTGCTTCTTTTACAAGCGCACGGTTCTCCCACGCAGCTTCGATTGTACTTTGTAATTCGTTCATGTTTTGTGTCTTTGTGTTTGATGTGTATTTGAAATGCAAAAATACTTAACTTTTCTAAACTAAATGCTGGTATAAAAGTTTTGCGGCAGCTAAATCTTCTAGAGCATGTCCGACAGATTTAAATAAAGTAAGCTCATCATTGGACTGCCGGCCTAAAACTTTAGATTGACAAAGGGCGAATAAATCTCCTTTTATATCAGACTTTTGTAGGAGTCCATTTTTTATAGGAATGGCCAGGTCTCCACTTTCTTTTGGAGCACCTTCTAGTGTGTCAACGTAGATCATTGCTTTTCGAATTGCCGCATCATCCGCTTCTCGCATATCTGGTTTGTAGGAGCCGACCAAGTCGACATGTTGGCCTGGTCTTAGCCATTTTCCTAAGATTAAAGGCTTTGGAGATAGCGTTGCTACAGAGATAATATCAACCGTGGGTACGATACTTTCTAAATCTGTAGCTACCTCAAAGTGGCGCACATTAGTCTGCTTAGTTGAGCGTGTTAGTAGATCAATTACAGCTTGTGCTTTCTCTGGATTTCGCCCCCAAACGAAGACTTTCTCTAGGGAGCGCACTTGAGCATGGGCTTCAATTAATTGACTAGCTAAGGCTCCGGTACCTACCATCAATAAGGTTTTGCTATTCCGCTTAGCGAGATAAGAAGCGGCAAGTGCAGAAGCTGCTGCTGTGCGTTTACTAGTTAAGCGCCGTGCATCAGTTTGGAGAATAGGCTGTCCTGTAGCCGCGTTGAAAAGTAGGTAAGTACCATGAATAGCAGGTAACTGATGCTGGTAGTTATCTGGGGATACAGTTACTACTTTTACACCTAGAAATTCACCAGCTTGCCAGGCAGGCATGAGTAATAAAGTAGAATCTTTGGATGCTTTAGGATTATTAAAATCATGGTGATGCCGCATTGGCACCACATAATCTTCCTGGAAAGCCTTCTGCAAGGCTTCAATTAATGCTGGATAGGACAAAATACTTTGTACCTCGGCCTCAGAAACAAGAAACATAGCTTTGACGGTTTAATCGCGGCTAAAGCTACAACTCTAATTTGGCAATTCGAAGTTTACCACGGTGTTCGCTGGGTACGAGTATTTTTTCGGGGGCTATTTGTAAAGCATCGCGAAAACGCAATCGAAGATTTTGATTATCCGTACTCAGAATACTATTCCTATTGTATTCACCAGACCCCGCGAGGACATATTCACTTACCGTATTCTCCAATTTGATTTCATCATTAAAAATCAAACGTAAATTCCGCGGAGTCTTAAATAGGAAATAAGAAGAATAAGCGCCACCGTCATCCTGTGAAAATTGTTTTTTATGTAAAATAGTTTCCCAGTGAACGGTTCCATCTGGGTTCAAGGATATGGTAAAGATGTCATTGAAATAAAAGTCTGTAACATTCCGAGAAAAGCCATCATAAATGGAACGGCCTGTATTGGTCATCCGGCGGAAGAAATTTCGATTCTCCTCTCCAATAATTACAATACCTCCATCTCTACGGATCACTAAATCCTGGATATTTACTTCTTCTAGACCTTTGTTCTTTCGCACTTCTTTTCCGATTAAGCCCTCAACGACCGCATTACTAAAAGGATGAAAACTAGTCAAGGCATCTGATAGATTGTTGGGTATTCTCAAGGAGAAAAAACCTATGGCCCGACCTGGGTTTTTTTCATAATAAAAACCACCAGCAACCAGCTGTTTATTAAAATTGTCATAGTTGAAAAACAAGTCATAGGTCGCGTATTCTCCAATAGAAACGGCCTGCCGCAAAATACTTTGCATACCAGGGCCATATTTGAAAACCTCATACTGGTGATCTTTCTTACGCACCCTAAAATTTTCTTTTTCAATAACCGCGTACATATCTCCTTCATTACTTACAACCATGTGCAGAATGTCATCAGAATATCGGAAATCTTGAGGCTCGAAACGATATTCCCAGAGCGTCTCCATGGTATTGTTGTCAAACATAAAAGCCCAAACCTCTTTTTGTCGGTCAATAAAGTAAATGAGGATTTTTGAGCGGTCTTCAGAACGAAGGATTTCTAACTCTGGGGTTATAAAGAGCCCTTCTAAAGTTCCAATTCGAACAGAATCTTTTAGGTTGGCATTGGCATTATAGCGTTGCGCCCGAATAATGTGGTCTCCACGATCTCTATGTCTATAAAAGATCGTAAAACTATCTCTAATGGTGTTAATACCCAGTACATCGGGAGAACGTTTCAGTAGTTCAATGTCTTTAGTCCAGCTACTGCGCATATTTTCATCAAATGCCTGCACTTCAAAAGCGACATTCTTATCTCTAAAAAGCAGGACGTTTTCGTTGAGTTCCCCAATAATCTCATAGCCTATATCTGAACGTAAAGGCAACTCATCTGAAACCATAATTTTTTGGCCAAATAAGCATTGGGAGAATAGGAACGCCAATAGGAAAAAAATACAGCTGTGATATTTATACATACTCATACCTATAAAAATAGAGAAAAGACACAAATGTTGCCAATCTGAAGGTTTGATTTGTAAGACGAGCTACATTTATCTGTACAAAAAGGAGCCCAGCCCAATAGCTTCCTAAGGGTGGATTTTGCGAATTGAGACTACTTAAGTAGTTTTGCAGGCTATTATTGAAGTTGGAAGAATAAAAAGCAGGCCACAAGACCTCCAAATCAGAAAATCATTAGAAGATATGAGTAAGCGCAATAAATTGCAAAAATTTGCTGAAATCCTGACCTATCCAAACGTTTTGGAGAATTTCAATCCATTGGATCCCAAACTACTGGGAGAAAATGGAAAGGAAGTAAAGCGTAAAGGTCAATGGCAAGATAGCCAATTTGCAAATAAAGCACCGATTACGGTAGAGCTGGCTTGTGGTCGGGGCGAGTATTCATTAGCTATGGCTCGGATGCATCCACATCGGAATTTTATCGGGGTAGATATTAAAGGTGCCCGTATCTGGAAAGGAGCTACCATCGCTTTGCAAGAAGAACTGGGAAATGTGGCCTTTTTAAGGACGCGTATTGAACAGTTAGAGCTTTTTTTCGAACCAGGAGAAATTGATGAGCTTTGGATTACTTTTCCGGATCCGTTTCATGCTAAAGAAAATAGAAGGTTGACGGCGGCTCCTTTTATTAATCGATACCGGAAAGTATTAAAAAAAGGCGGGCTACTTAATTTTAAAACAGATGACCCTGATTTATTTGAGTATTCTGTGCGTGTCTTGCAAAAAGACCCTCAGGTGAATATCCTATATCAAAATGAGGATATCTATTCAGCGCCACTATACATGCCAGAATTGGAAATAAAAACGTATTACGAAAAAATGCATCTAGCTAACCAAAAGACAATTAAATTCTTGCAGTGCACAATACATTAGCCAATTTGCTTTATAGCTAAAATAAAAGAACCCGCTGATCATAGACCAGCGGGTTCTTTTATTTTCTTACACATCGTAACAACTATTAGTTGTTGTTCATGATGCTCTTTAAATTTGGATCAGGAAGCACAACAGTTCTTCTGTCAGCATCTTTACCTTCACCAGTAGTCATAGAATCACCACGACCTACTGCTGCAACTTGGCTAGGGCTTACACCGTTTTTAACCAACTCGCGAACAACGCGTAGTGCACGCTTGCTTGAAAGCTCCCAGTTGTCAGCGTAGCTAGCACCAGCTTTTACTTTGTCAGAATCAGCATGACCTTCTACCAAAACTTTTAATTCTGGATTAGCTTTTAATGTTTCAGCTAGTTCAGCCAAAGCATCTCTTTCGTCTTTGCTCAAACCGTAAGAACCACTGTTGTAAGATACAGGATCCGTAACGACGTACAAACGACCACCTTGCTCTTTCAAGCTCAAGCCACTGTCCTTATAAGCACCAAAGATGCCATTAATTTCAGTTTTAAGATCAGCAAGCTCTTTTTCAGTCATGTTCAATTTTTCAGACACCTGAGCCATTTGAGACTTAGTTGCATCCAAATCAGAGCGGATACCAGCGATTTCGCCGTTAAGTCTTGCTTTTTCAGACTCCATTGTAGATTCTAGCTCTGCATTTTGCTCTTCTAAAGATTGTACTTTAGTTTGAGTTTCAGACAGTGCTGCATCAGTAGCTTCTTTAGCTGCTGTTAGTTCATCATATTTCTTTTTAGAAACACAAGATTGTAGTGCACTCAGGGCAAACACTACTAAAAGAAAATTAAGAATCAGACGCATATTCTTCTTTTGTTTAATGAAAAAATTAGTATTCGTTTTGATTGATTTTTCTCAAAATCTAATATTCATAGGGATTATGCTTGAAATTAGCTTACAATCATCTATTCTATTGCAAAACAATAGATATTTTTTGAATAAAACAAAGATAATCTTAATTTTATTACCTATTGTCTTGAGGATTAAGCAAAGATTGATCAGCTACTTTTAATTCTTTATCTGACATTCTACTTTTCCAATCAAAATAAAAAATTTAATTTTGCGCTTGCTTCTTGTTAAAAGAGCGCTCTTTTTTTAATTAAAAACAAATAAAAGGGCTTTGTTCGATAGAAGAATCGTTTTTTATTTTAAAGTATAGGGAAAGTGAACTGGAATTGGTACTCAATCGTTTTATCGGTTCCATCACATTGAATTATTAATAACGTAGTTTTAAGTATTGGGTATGGATCATGAAATTAGAGAGGAAGGTAATTTTAGATACATTGAGACGGGATCACATAAAGAGCATTTGTTGCTCCTCCATGGATTGTTTGGCGCACTGAGTAATTTTTCGGGTATTATTGAGCATTTTTCGAAGCAGTATAATGTTATTGTACCGATGCTACCTATCTTCGAACTACCCATTCGTAAAGTTTCTGTGACGGGATTGGTTGATCATGTAGAAAGCTTTGTTGAGCATAAAGGTTACGATAAAGTACACGTGTTAGGAAATTCCCTTGGAGGACATATTGCGCTGCTTTATGTTTTAGCAAATCCGGATAAAGTAGGCTCTGTTACCCTTACGGGTAGTTCTGGCCTTTTTGAAAGTGCGATGGGGTCTAGTTTTCCAAAGCGGGGAGATCGAGAATTTATTCGCAATAAAACATTGGCTACTTTCTACAACCCAGAAGTCGCTTCTGAAGAATTGATCGATGAAGTTTATGACATCGTGAATGATCGTTCCAAAGCCATTCGAATTATTGCTACCGCTAAATCGGCCGTCCGTCATAATTTAGGTGATAAATTACATCAGGTAAAAGCGCCTACTTTACTAGTTTGGGGGGCTAATGACAACGTTACACCACCTTTTGTTGGTGAAAAATTCAATGAGTTGATTGAGAACTCTACGCTGCATTTTATTGATAAATGTGGACATGCTCCTATGATGGAGTACCCAGAGCAGTTCAATCAATACCTGGAAGATTTTCTCGAAGAGGTTACTTCGAAAGAAATGAAGTAATGGTCGCAGTAGCAGCAGTTTCTAACTGCTGCCAACAATTATCTATGCTTCCCATCCATATTCCTCCTTACAATTTTAGCGTTTATCTAAAATAGCTGCCTCCGTACACTATTTTAAAGGCTTAAACGCTATATTATTGAAGTTTTAAAGAAGGATATGTACAGAATTCTCTTAGGCACAGGTTTATTATTATTTGCTTTTGCTTGCTCTAGTTCTCGTCCCATGCAAGTGGTCGATATAGAGCTACACGATTTGGATACCCTTTTCGTGGAAGCACCAATGCCAAACAGTAGAAAAGAAGCGGCAGATTTTAAATTACCGTGGTACAAACCTGCTGCTAAAAGAGTAAATGATCTCTTGCATACCAAATTGGAGCTAAGCTTTGATTGGAAGCAAGAAAAAGTGATTGGAAAAGCAAGTCTGGATTTAAGACCTTACTTCGGTAAGATCCAATCTTTAACACTAGATGCTAAAGAACTCCAAATCAAATCCATTCAAATTCCAGGAAGAACCTTTGAATACCGCTATGATCAAAAGCAAATTCAGATTGATTTTGCCGAAGAAATAACAGCTTCCGAAAAATACACAGTTATTATTGATTATACCGCTCAGCCAGCTGCTAGTGGCGGAAGCTCGGCCATTACTTCTAATCAAGGCTTATTCTTTATTAACCCTCAAGGAAAAGAAGGAGACAAACCTCAACAAATTTGGACGCAAGGAGAAACCGAATGGAATTCTCGCTGGTTCCCAACGATTGATCAACCTAATGAGCGGTGTACCCAAGAATTAATACTTACGGTCGAACAACGATTTCAAACCTTATCTAATGGCTTACTAAAGGAAACTATAAATAATCCTGATGGTACCCGGACAGATCATTGGCAGATGGATCAACCACATGCGCCCTATCTATTTATGTTAGCGGTTGGCGAATTTGCCATCGTCAAAGATCAATGGCGCGATCTTCCGCTTACCTACTACGTTGAGCCACAATATGAAGCCTCTGCAAAAGCTATTTTTCAACATACGCCAGAGATGTTGGAATTTTTTTCTTCGAAATTAGCTTTTCCTTTTCCATGGTCTAAGTACGCACAAATAGTAGTGCAAGATTATGTTTCTGGTGCTATGGAAAACACTACTGCCTCCGTTTTTGGCACGCAAATACAGAAATTTTCCAGAGCCTTGATTGATGATGGCAATGATGGCATCGTTGCCCACGAACTCTTCCACCAATGGTTTGGAGATTTAGTTACCTGTGAAAGTTGGGCAAATCTAACCATGAACGAAGGCTTCGCCAATTATGCAGAATATTTATGGTATGAGCATCAATATGGTGCAGATGAGGCTGCCTATCATCTTTTGAGCGAACGTAGTGGATATTTTTTTAGCGTAGGTATGGATGCCCATCCTTTGATACATTTTAGCCATCGGGCATCAGAAGACATGTTTGATGCCCACTCTTACAATAAAGGTGGGGCAGTTTTACATATGTTGCGTCATTATGTCGGAGAGGAAGCTTTCTGGACATCCCTCAACAAATACTTAACTGACAATCAATTTCAAGCCGTTGAAGCACACAACTTAAGACTAGCTTTCGAAGCAGTGACTGGCGAAGATTTAAACTGGTTTTTTAATCAGTGGTATTTTGCATCTGGACACCCAGAATTAAAAATCAACTATGACTATGATGCTACGAATCAAGAAATCATTGTGCAAGTAGAGCAGACTCAGAACCCGGATCGATTGCCCGCTATCTTTCAATTGCCAACCCAAATCGCGATTTATCAAGATGGGACGGTAAAACGGGAGCCTGTTTGGGTCAATCAACGCCTTCAAACTTTTGTTTTTCCTAGTGAAAAAGCACCTGATTTGGTGCAATTTGATCCAGACTATGTACTCCTAAAAGAAGACCAAGACAACAAAACCGAAGCTCAACTTGCCTTTCAATTTAAGCAGGCACCTCACTTCATGGATCGCTATACCGCTTTGTTAACCTTCCTAGAAGCCGAAAATCAATTCAGTGCAATAGCATTGACGGCTCTGGATGATCCACATTGGTACATTCGTAAAATAACTTTAGATAATCTGCCACTGGAAATTACGGATCAAATCAAACAAAGAGCCATCGAAATGGTGACTTCTGATCCTCATTCCAAAGTCCGTGCCGCTGCCTTGGAAGTGTTAAACCAAACGAAGGATCCTGCTTTAGTCGAAATGGCCAAAACCGTTATTGATCAAGATTCAGCTTACAATGTTATTGGGCGGGCAGTTCAATTATTATACCGTTTGGATAAAAAACAAGCTGAAATTTATGTCCAGCAATTAGAAAATATAGAAAGTGAGTCTATCCGGATTTCAATAGCTCAGATTTATGCAGAAAGTAAAGAGCCGGAGTACTTATCCTTTTTTATTCAAAACTTAGAAAACGTTAATGGGTATGCAGCCAATAGTTTTTATACGGCTTTGGTAGATTACCTTCTAAATACGGACCAATTAAATAAGGATATAAAAGTTTTGGGAATGATAGAACAAGTGGCAAGCAATCAAAAGCAATCTCCTTTTCGGCGCTTAGCTGCTACGAAAGCCATTACTGATTTGGCCAACGATTATCAAGCGCGGGCCAACCGAAGTAATGATCAAGCGATGAAACAATCTTTAAATCTATTGGTTGATCAATTTACCAAGGCACTAAAAAATATCAAATTAGCTGAAAAAGATGAACGACTAAGAGATATGTATCGACAGTTGGTTGTCATTCAAAGACAGGGATAAAACTTAATAAATTGTAAATGTTTTGCAATTTGCTTGTTAATTACAAATAATATAAGTGTATACACTTGATAAATAAGGTATTGTTGGTTACTTTCAGAGTTCTATAACCGATTCTACCTACCAATAGACAATTGTTGAAATAGTGAATTGTTGAAATGTTGAACTATGGATGTCTTTAGACCACTTCATAAATTCAAAACTTCGACGACTCAACAACTAAAAAATACATGGCAGCGCAATCAAATTACCAGTTGCTGATCAGTAAATTAGATCAGTTTATACGTAAGTATTACATCAACAAAGTCATCCGTGGCGCTTTGTACAGCGTGGGCTTTGTCCTCCTATTATTTTTGGTCGTTGACCTACTCATTTATTATAATGATTTTGGGACAAGTACCCGGACCACTTTATTTTTCTCTTTCCTCGGATTGAGTTTGGCTGCCTTGACCTATTGGGTATTCTTGCCTTTGGCAAAGTATTTCCGTTTGGGGCAGCAAATTAGTCACGAGCAAGCGGCTTCGATCATCGGAGACCACTTTGTAGATGTTAAAGATAAACTATTGAATATCCTTCAGCTGAAACGTCAATCTGATGGTGTCGCTGGCAATGGTTTGATTTTAGCAGGTATTGATCAAAAGTCAGAAGAGATTAAACTGGTCCCTTTTAAATCAGCCATTAATTTATCCCACAATCGTAAATACTTACGTTACGCCTTACCGCCGCTATTGTTACTCTTGGTCTTGTTGTTTGCTGCCCCAAGTTTGATCACAGATGGTACGGAGCGTTTGGTGAAATACGGTGTAGAATTTGTAAAACCTGAGCCATTCAAATTTGTACTGGATGAGGAAAATCCTTCGGTTGTACAATATGGCGATTACCCTTTAAAAGTGAAAATTGAAGGAGATCAACTGCCCAATGAGGTCTTCATCGCTTTGGATAATGTGCAATATCGGCTTAAAAAGGAAGCCAATAACTTATTTAGCTATAAGTTTAGCAATGTTCAAAAAGCGGTTGACTTTAAACTTTTTGCGACAGAAGTAACTTCGAAAAAATATAAGTTAGAGGTACTTAAAAAACCCAATGTGCTTGGTTTTGAAGTTAAATTAAATTTCCCCAAATATACAGGTAGAAAAAATGAGACCCTCAATAGTATTGGTGATCTCGTCGTACCAGTAGGAACTACCATCGATTGGGTCTTTAACGCTGAGAATACTGACGATATCCAGATCGCTTTTTCCCGAGAAGGGGACCAAACACCTACCAAGCGTTTTTCGGATGATCTTTTTACTTATAAGAAAAAAGCCATGCAGGATGATGTGTATAAACTATACATGTCTAATGAAGCCTTGCCAAAAGCAGATTCTATTTCCTATGGTTTAACGGTTATTCCTGATTTATATCCAGAAATTACGGTAGAGAAATTTCAAGATAGCCTTGATGCTAAGTTGGTCTATTTTGTCGGAGAAGCATCTGATGACTATGGAATGAATTCCCTGAGCTTTAACTATCGAATCACTAAATCAGGTGGTAGTCAAGAAGAAGACCTAAATACGCAATTGATTAGTGCACCGGTGAATAAGCAAACTTCTTACGATCATATTTTTGATTTGAATGAGCTGGAGTTAAAGCCTGGAGATGAAGTCAGTTATTATTTTGAAGTGTTTGATAATGATGCCGTTAATGGTAGCAAATCTAGCCGCACCAATGTCATGATCTATGCTATGCCAACCGTTGAGGAGTTTGAGGCGATGGCGGAGGCCAATGATGAGCAAATCATGGACAACCTGAAAAAAGCCCTGGAAGATTCTAAAAAGGTGCAGGATGAAATGAAAAAACTCCGGGAGAAACTCCTCCAGGAAAAAGAGCTAGACTGGCAAGACCGCAAAGAGCTCGAAAAATTATTGGACAAGCAGAAAGAACTAGAGAAACAAATCGAGAAAGCACAGCAGGCTTTTCAGGAAAACATGGAAAATCAGCCAGAGTTTGAAACTCCTGATGAGCAAACGCAAGATAAACAAGAAAAACTCGAGGAAATGTTCGAGGATGTAATGAGTCCTGAAATGAAAGAACTCATGCAAAAAATGGAAGAGTTGTTGCAGGAAATGGATAAGGAAGAGGCTATGCAAATGCTCGAGCAAATGGAAGCCAATGATGAGGAAATGGAAATGGACCTGGAGCGTCTAGAGGAGCTTTATAAACAATTGGAACTAGAGCAAGAGTTGAATAAAGCCATGGAAAAGCTGGACGAACTCGCTGAGAAACAAGAGAAATTGGCAGAAGAAACTCAGAAAAAAGCCGATGAGGAGCAGAAAGAAGGCGAGCAAAAAGACGGAGAGCAGAAGGAAGGCGAGCAAGATAAAAAAGAGGGCGAGCAAAAATCTGAGGAACAAAAAGAGGGTGAACAAAAAGAGGGTGAACAGAAAGAGGGCGAGCAAAAAGAAGGTGAAAAACAGGACGAAAATAAAGACGGAGAGCAGAAGGAAGGCGATCA
>CAXIDD010000077.1:0-13092 GCA_964021975.1 uncultured Saprospirales bacterium
AATATCCTTCTTTAAATGTGCGCGGTATGTCTTCGGGGTGGGTAGGTTCCAAAGTGCGGACCATCGTTCCGGCTGCTGCGGTAGCCAATATTGATGTGCGCTTAGTAAAAGAGAGTAATCCTGAGCGTTTAATTGAATTGATTAAAAAATACATCGAGGACCAGGGTTACTATTTTACCGAAAGTGGGGGAGAACCTACCGAGGCAGAACGCGAAAAATATAGCCGCCTGATTTCCATGAAGGCCCAGATCTCTTACCAAGCTTTCCGAACTAAATTGAATACCCCCATAGATCATTGGTTAACGAGTGCCTTGAAGAATACTCACCAGAAGGATCCGATTAAAATCCGCACTACGGGTGGTTCCGTTCCGATCGCACCTTTTGTGAATACGCTGAATGTTCCAGCCGTTTGTATTCCCGTTGTTAATCCCGATAACAATCAGCACAGCCCCAATGAAAATTTGCGGATCAGTAATTATTTTATGGGGGTAAAAACGATTGCAGGGATTTTATCAACACCTATTCAATTGTAATTTTAGCGAAAATTCGCAAAAAATGAACCATACCCTTTACATCATTGTATTTTATGTATATATTTACAGCGAAAATTCGCTAATAAATACAAAATACAATAAAAAATGGATGCAGTAGCCGATAAAACAGTATTAGGAGGAGGGCAATTCCTGATCAAGGACAGCCGCCCCGAAGAGGTGTTTATTCCAGAACAATTCACAGAAGAGCAATTGATGATCAAGAGTATGATCGAAGATTTTATTGCTAGCGAGATTGTACCGAATATTCAGAAAATCGAGAAGCAAGAAGATAATATTGCGGCTAGTCTATTGGAAAAACTAGGAGACTTAGGACTATTAGGTGCTCATATGCCAGAGGTTTATGGCGGTATGAGTTTAGATAATAATACCAATACTTTAATTGGTACTACGCTAGGACCTGCAGGTTCATTTACTGTTTCTTTTGCAGCCCATATTGGGATTGGTATGTTACCAATTTTATATTTTGGTACCGAGGCTCAAAAAGAAAAGTATTTGCCTAGGTTAATTAGCGGAGAACTCAAAGCATCTTACTGTTTGACAGAGCCGGGTTCTGGCTCGGATGCATTGGCTGCAAAAACACGGGCAGATTTAACGGATGATGGTGAGCATTATATCCTGAATGGTCAGAAAATGTGGATCTCTAATGCTGGGTTTGCAGACATATTTATTGTTTTTGCACAAGTAGCTGGCGAAAAATTCACTGGTTTTATTGTTGAAAAAGGAATGGAAGGCTTCACTTTAGGAGCGGAAGAAGATAAATTAGGTATTAAAGGATCGTCAACCAGACAAGTTTTCTTTGAAAATGTCAAAGTACCTAAAGAGAACTTATTAGGCGAAATTGGCAAAGGTCACTTGATTGCCTTTAATGTATTAAACATTGGTCGATTCAAGTTGTGTGCCTTAAGTTTAGGCGGTGCTAAAGGAAGTGCTGATACCGCGGTAAAATATGCCAACGAACGCGTACAATTTAAAGTGCCAATTTCTAGTTTTGGTGCTATTAAGCATAAACTTGCCGAACAAGCCATTCAAATTGTTGCTGGAGATTCTGCCTTATTCCGAGTTTCGGATTTGCTAGAACAAAAGAAGTTAGAATACGCCAATGAAGGCATTTCTTTTGCAGAAGCAAAACTAAAAGCTGCTGAAGAGTATGCGATTGAATGTTCAATCCTGAAGATTGTTGGGTCTGAAGTACTTGACTTCGTAGTAGACGAAACACTACAAGTACATGGAGGAATGGGCTTCTCAGAAGAAGGAACTGCCGCTCGGGGCTATCGGGACTCTCGGATTAATCGAATCTACGAAGGTACCAATGAAATTAACCGCTTGTTAATGGTAGACATGCTATTGAAACGGGCCATGAAAGGGAAGATTGACATCGTGGGGCCAGCCTGGGAGGTACAGAAAGAATTGGCTTCCATGCCAAGCTTCGGTAGCAATGATGATACACCTTATGCAGAAGAGATAAAAGCAATTAAAGACTTCAAAAAAGTAATCTTAATGGTAGCTGGTTCTGCTGCAAAAATGCAAATGGATGGCCAGATTAACCTAAAAGAGGAGCAGGAAATCATTATGAATGTTTCTGATATGTTGACACAGGTATTCATGGCTGAATCTTTGTTGTTACGCGTGCAAAAACTACACAGCATCGACCAAAAAATAGATCAAAAAGTCTATGATGCGATGTTGAAGGTATTCATCCACGATACGACATCCAACGTGCAGAAATTTGCTAAAGATGCCTTGGCTTCCTTTGCAGAAGGCGACTTGCTTCGTACCATGATGATGGGCTTGAAACGCTTTACTAAATATCCACCACAAAACGTGAAAAAATTACGCCGCGTGGTTGCCGATACTATGATCGAAGCGAATGAGTTTATCTTCTAGATAATAGTACAAAACTTACTGATATATGAACAGCCCATCGGAATTCCGATGGGCTGTTTGTTTTTTAGCTAAGGGCGAATGAATTCGGCGCTACATTTTTTGAAGTGAGCATTGCTGGTCGCTTAATGACTATTTGTAGCGACTAGGGATTTGTTTTTATACCATAGAAACAACAAAAACAAGCCAAGCAATAGAAAGAATCCGGGTTCGCTCATATTATTCACATCTTCCTCCAAATCCAATCGAGCATTGCCATCCATCGCTTGTGCCTGTTTTTTGAGCAACATGGCTTTTTGGGCTTCATTTTCTACCACAATGTAGGCGGATAGCGGACTCATCAGGCCACTAGCAAAATTCGCTTTTAACTGTACCAGCCACTCTTGTTCATAAAGATTTGGGTTTAATTGTAGCTTTTGCCAATGTGCCGTTTGTGCAATAGCGGCGCTTAATGACTTAGCGTTATTTTCTTGTAATAATTCAGTCCCTTGTGGTCCACTTTGATCTACTACGATACTACCTACACTGGGATCGCTTTTAATGTAAAAGGATTCTTGGGTTGACTTTTCCCATAGCAACACTGGATGCTTTGTTTCGATTTGAGGGACAGAATTGATGGCATTCCAAGGTTTACTCAATAAAGAATGTTGATTGAATTGGTCATTTTGATCCAAGTGATAAAATAGATCAGTCTCCGGGAAAGTAAAAGCCAACTCATCTAGACTTTGGTTAAAAATGGCTTTATCTATATCTGCACTTATCACAACTGGGATCGGATAACGCTGGCTTTGGGCTTGATAATGTTGAATAAAAATGGAACGCAAACTTTGTTCTAAAAAGAACCCACCATCGTCCGTTTGTTGACGCAGCCAGTCTTTCCAATCTTGCTCTATAGAGGTATCTGTTTGATAAGCATTGGTCCAGGAAACTTGTGCTTGTGCTCCCAAATCTGGATACTGTTCCAATAGCGTTTCTATTTGGCTGATGTACTTGGAAACTTGGCTGCTATTTCCAGCTGAACCATCCACAATAAAATGAAAATAAGGTTTACGATAAATGGTATCCAGGGTTTGCTTAAAGCTACTATTTAGATAAGTAGCCATTCCTACGTCATAGGCGGAGGCCGTGGCGACTACTTCGGGGGGGCCTAGTTGTAGGGTCTGATCTTCAAAAGTCAGTTGCATGGGTTCTGGGTGGAGGAATTCAATACCCGTCTTTCGGACTTCACTATCTGCAAAAGGGAAGACCCTAAATCCAATTTTATTAGCCTCTAGATAGTACAATAATCCAGGGTCACGATTGACCCTCCGGATTTGATTGAAAATCCAGGTGGCGGCTCTTTTTTCTGTTAAAAGGCCCATCTCTTTTCGGTCACCTACGTAGAGGTAATAGTCACTGATCCAGCTGTTTTCCGGAAGGGTGAAAACCGTATTAAATTCCTGGAAACTCTGTTCACTATTATTGCTCAGCTCTAGGTGTATCCAGGAACGCCAGACTTTTGCTTGCTCATCGTATTTACTCTCTACTTGGATATCGGTCATTTCTACGAAAGGAGAACTGCTGTTAACTTGGGTCGAATTTTGGAAGAAGGGGGCATCAAAAAATATCGCATCTAATCGGTTGATTTTTGAATCGGATAGCGTAAGATTGTCCAGCACCATCCAATTGTAATAGGCACTGAGGTAAGGTATTTGATTAGAAAAGAAAAAACTGCCATTCCCTCTGTCTTTGTGCTTTCGCAAAAAATGTAGTGTACGGGAAAGTTCGGTTTTGTTGATGTTGTAGGACTTTTGATAGTCTGGGTTGTAAACATAATCCAATGCTTCGTGCAGATTTTGTCTATCCTGAGCATAGTTGACTTGTATAATGGTTGGTAAAATAAGAAAAGCAATGCCGAGCATTGGATAAACTACTTTTTGCTTATAATATTTTTTTAGGAAAATGACATCTTTATTTAATTGATCCATATGGATGACGAAAAGGGCTAATGGTGTCAACATTAAAAAACCGGTACCAAGGGCCAAGATGGCAATAACGGACAGTGGTAAAAAGGGTAAGAAAACGAAGAAAAAATAAAGCGTATAGGCAAAAGTAGCTGCTCGTCCTAAAGACAAGGGCAAACGATATAATTTATTTTCAGGATTTGGAAGGCATAATAAAATACCATTTAGGATCGCTATGATGTAAAAAGAAGGCGCACTAAAATCTCCGAAAATACCATTTCCGGGTCTACTTAGATCTCCAATGAAACCATTGTTTAGAGCTAAGCCAAGAATCGGAAATAGAATGGTAATCGGAATCTTCCACAACAATTGTTTCTTTTCAAAAAAAATGGTTCTGCGACTAGCTGTTAGGTATAGAGCCCGAACCAAGAAGAATAAAAAGGCAATGGTAGCAAATACCATTAAGATAACCAATGCACGCTCAACACCTGGCCAACTGGCACCTCTCCAAAGTGGCAAGATGATTTGAGCAAATAAATACAATACACCCGGTATCAAAAGCGCATAGAGAAAACTGCGGCCTGCTTGCTGAGGACGTTCGGGGTCGGTCCAATTAAGCATTAACACCAATAGCCCGTGGGCGAGTGTCGGCATTAGAAAAGTTCCTACATAGGCGTGAAATTCGCCCGCTACCATCCAGCGAGGAATGGCCCTAGGTAGAATTTCCTCCGCGTGACTGTAATAGGTAATTAAGAAGAGCGTGTATACGATAATACTGATGGCTCCATACCAGCTGTTTAACTTTTTTTGCTGCCGAATAGCCACCCAGGTGAAAGCGGAATGAATAATTAAAAATCCAGCTAGAGCAAGTCCAAACAATTGCCATAATTGGATGCTGTATGGTTCAAGTTGACTATCTATGATTCGATAATTAGCAAGCCCTAAGATGATCAAAAAGAATACGGGTACTTGGTTGATTAAAATTAACCAACGTGGGTTTAATAGAGTCTTCATAGCAGGGAATTGATTTTTTTGAAAAAATATTGACAAGCAAAATACCAAAGGATTAGGCTGCTTAAATAGACGAAAGCGCCTTCAATTAAATGTAGCCAAGTGGCATGCTGAGCCAACTGTTCTAGGATGAATATGGAAAAAAGAATACGCATACTATTCACAATTAAGCTCAGTAAATAAGCAGCAATTAGTATAGTGGGGATTAATAGCATTTTATGAAAAGGTCTACGGAGAGATTGAAGCCCTGCAAAAACACCTAGTAAGTAGGCTAGGAGTAACCAATTGAAACCAGAGCAGGAAGAATTGATCAAAATATTTCCATTGGGAAAATGGAAACCTTGTTCTGGTACAAAAGTATATGGCTGATTGCTCACCAAATGGACCAACCAACTTACCGGACGCAGTAAGAATAGCAATGCCTCCGTATCTGCCTGGCCGTACCAGAATTTGCCTACTAATAATAAGATAATGGCGAAACCACCGATCCATAAGTTGCTGAATTCATCTAAACGCAGCTGATTGGGTAATGGACTTGTTTTTAGGACATTCATCGTATTTTGATTTTAATCAAATTCAAATAGCTTCTTAGAGGATAGAAATTAATAAGGTCCAGACAGGTTCAGGTATCAAATGCATGATTGCCGTTGTTACAGCTAAGACTGTTAGGATTAGAGGTAAATGTGATGAGTTTGATCTTCTAAATCTAGGCCTTATAAGTAGACTAAGCCTGATATAATAGTAGAAGAAACGGAGGTATCGATTCATAATGATTTACTTAAAGTACTTTGAAATTCAAAGTTATTGATTCAAAAAAATTAGCTTCTTAAATTTAAGAGGGCTTCTAAGGCATCTAAATGATCATTAAAAGCTTTCTTACCAAGCGTTGTGGCATGATAAGAAGTATTGGGTTTACGCCCGATAAACTGTTTGCGTACTTCTAGGTACTCCAATTTTTCAAGCCCTTTGATATGGCTGGCCAAAGTGCCATCGTTTAGCTCGCCAAGGCTGTCTTTCATGGTGTTGAAATCTACCCAATCGTTGACCATCAATAAGGACATAATCCCAAGTCTGATCTTGTGATTAAATGCCTTGTTAAGATTGCCAATGAGATCTTTAGGCATAATTAATTGCTTTCGTATTTATAATACATAGAGACGCCATAAATTATGTGTACAACACCAAAACCAATAGCCCATAAGTCTAATCCATAACCAAGGAAAAAAGTGCCGAATAGGCCTAATACGATTTCACTAATGCCAAGGTATCGGATATCATTTAAGGTGTATTTACTAGCATTGATCAAGGCTAAGCCATAAAATATTAAAGTTGCTGGTGCTATTAAACCTGCTAAGCCATGGAAGAGGAGGCCAAGACAAAAGATACCACCTGCAACTAGAGGAATGGCTAAATTAATTAATAAACGCTTAGTAAGTGCATCCCATATTTTTTGTTGTTGGTTCTGTGCTGCACGCGTGGTAAAATAGACCCCGGAGCTTAAGGCAAATACCAAAACCAAGGCAGCAATTAAGATAAAGAAACTGCGATAACCAATACCCCAGTTTTCATAATTACTATTGATGACGTAATAGCTTGGCATCCGCCTGAAAGGTATCGTCTCCAAGTAAAGATAAACCAGGGTAGCTCCTACTAAAGCAGAAAGTCCTGCTCCAATTCCGGAAAGGCCACTTAGAGAAATAAAGCGGGAAGATCGCTCCATCATCTTACGAATCTCCTGTAGGGTATCCAGATGATCTTTATTTTGTTGGATCATTTGCTTGATGTTAAAGTACTTTGAAATTCAAAGTAAGTTATTTATTACAAAAATCCAAGAATAATTATCAAAAAAATGGTGAGTGAATTTTCTCTAGTCTCCTTAAGTAAATGAATAATCAAGGAGACTAGAGCATTCTAGGATAGTTTACGATTGTATTTTATTGAGTAAAAGCTGCGCTTTTATCATAAAGTCTGGCCGGTGGAATGCATATTCGTTGTAGACCATCATTAAGCGGGCCGCATCATAAGCTGCTGATTGAGGTACAACTTGTCTGGCTGCAATGGGGTGTAGCCAGTACTCAAGGTTGTTTGATCTCAAGTAAGAGCGATCTAAATCAAAGTTGATGACTACTGCTAATTTATTCAAAGAGAATAAATAATCAGTTTCTTTATTAAGGTCTTTTTGGATGTCAATGATATTATTATCTCTGAAATCCGCTCCTGAGCGTTCGCAAAGAAAAACGTCTCGGCGGCCATCAAAAACGACAACATCTCTGAACCGATATTTTCTCATGTTTCTGGTGAGAAAGTTGCGGATGGGCATTTTGGAAGGACGAAGTTTGTTGAACTCAAAAGAGAGCTCGTGCTCATCGAGTTTAAATTCTTCATCAAAGGGTCTAGTTCTGCCGGTTTTTAGGTTCATTACCTCTTTTACTCTACCAATGGTGTGTCCTAGTTCATTCACTTCAGAATAAACATTGACAATGTCAATAGGGGCACTATTGACGAAGCTTTCTAAAAAGATTCGGTTGGTATCAGGTTCGAAGACTAAGAGGGCAATTTCGCTAATCGCATAAAAATTGGGGTAACCGCCGTAGATGTTTCCGTACTTTAATTCTAAGAATGCAATGTTCCTGTTCACGGTTTGAATGTTTGTTTTATCCAGTAATTTTAGCTTTTGTCTAGCTCTTTTTTAATACAAAATGGGTAAAGTGTTTAGTCGGACCTGCAATTTAGACAGAAAAATCAACACTTTAATGGAAAATAAAAAAATTTTGCCACACCTTTAAAAGTTATCGACAATCTCTGATGAAAAACGTCCCTTTTCGTAGATTTTTTCTCCATCTGCAAAGATAGCGCCGTCTTTAGTCATGTCTGTAATCATATCCCAATGAACCGTTGAAGTGTTTTTTCCACCCGCTTGCTGATAAGATTGACCTATTGCCATATGAACGGAACCTCCAATTTTTTCATCAAAAAGAATGTTTTTAGTACTCCTTTGGATATTATAGTTGGTACCAATTGCCGCTTCTCCAAAGCGACGTGTACCAGGAATTGAAAAAATTTCATCGAGGAAACTTTGACCACTTTTGGCTTCCCATTTTTCTATATAACCATTTTTCACCCATAATGTTACACCTTCAACATTTTGGCCTCGATATATTCCAGGAAAAGAATAATGGATATGACCATTTACAGAATCTTCTTCTGGTGAGGTATATACCTCACCAGAGGGCATGTTGGTTTTACCATCCGAATTAATCCAGGTACGACCTTTAGTTTTGAATTGCAGGTCAACGTTTTCTCCTAAATAGTGAATGTGCTCTTTTTTATTTAAAAAATCAACGATTTTTTGTTGCTGTTTGCCTACTTCTTTCCAACTAGCAACGGGATCATCTTCGTACAATTTACAAGCACTGTATACGAAGTGTTCATATTCCTCTAAAGACATTCCGGCTAATTGAGCATTAGCGGTGGTTGGAAACAAACAGAGGCTTCTACGTAGGGCTCTTGTGCCCGTACGTTCGACGTACTTCTTTGAGTAGGGCGAAAGGGCTTTTTGCCGTTTTTTTACTTTTTCAGCATCTAGGTTATGGTCTGAAGCAAGATTATGTGGAGCCATTATGGTTAATAAACATTCGTACGCTTCAATTGCTTCTTTGTAGGCAGGTGGTATCTCTTCGAGTGCAAAATCATTGCCCTCTGTCAATAGAATTCGTTTTTGCCCCTGAAACTCCCAAAGTACTTCCATACTACCTCCAGCTTTCAAGACAGCGCGTAGTAGGTGAGCGAGTAAGGGTTCTGCCTGAGAAGTTGTTCTAACTAATACCCGATCTCCGGGACTTACTTCTAAGCAGTAGTTTACCAGTAAATGGGCGTATTTTTCTAGGATATTGGTCATAAGGGCAAAGGGTTGAGGCCATTTAAAACTTGAATAATCAGGGTTTCTACCAGTATTTAGTTTTATAAGGATACCGTACAGTATACTGTTCTTTGACGAGTTCTTTCAATTTTTTCTTTAAAAGGTTTACATTTTCATTGGATAAAGCAGAAATCAGCACATTATCGTGCTCAAATTGGTGCTTTAGGTTTTTCTTTAAATCTGCTTCAATTTCTGCTTTTACTTCTTCATCGAGGTAGGAATCATAGTAGCGTTCTCGGTAGAGGTCAATTTTATTGAAAATAAAAAGCGTGGGTTTATCAATGGCACCTAGTTCTTTCAGGGTTTGATTTACCGTTTTAATTTGGTCCTCATGTTGTGGGTGTGCAATATCGACCACATGGAGTAATAAATCACTTTCTCGTACTTCATCAAGGGTAGATTTGAAACTTTCGATTAAATGATGGGGTAATTTACGAATGAAGCCAACGGTATCAGACATTAAAAAAGGCATCCGGTCTAGTACTACTTTCCTAACGGTGGTGTCAAGGGTTGCAAAAAGTTTATTTTCTGCAAAGACATCAGATTTACTAAGGAGATTCATGAGGGTAGATTTACCGACATTGGTATAGCCTACGAGTGCTACCCGGACCATATCTCCTCGGTTTTTACGTCGAGTTTGGTCTTGTTGGTCAATCTTTGCGAGCTTGGTTTTTAAGAGGGAGATTTTATCGCGAATAATCCGGCGATCCGTTTCAATTTCTTGCTCACCGGGACCTCTCATACCAATACCACCTCGTTGGCGCTCTAAGTGAGTCCAGAGGCCACGTAATCGGGGAAGTAGGTATTGCATTTGTGCTAACTCTACTTGTGTTTTCGCTTGTGCCGTTTGAGCACGAGTCGCAAAAATATCAAGGATTAAGCTACTTCGATCAATGATTTTTACTTTTAGCTCCTCTTCGAGAATACTGACTTGTTTTCCGGTCAAATCATCATCAAAAATGACCATTGAAATTTCTTCATTTTCTTCAACGAATTCTGCAATTTCTGCTAATTTACCTTTTCCTACAAAGGTTCTTTGATCGGGGTGTGGGAGCTTTTGAATAAAAACTTTTTTAGTTTCTGCTCCGGCCGTTAGTGCCAAAAAAGCGAGCTCATCCAAGTATTCTTTAGCCGCTTGCTCGGGTTGATTTTTATGGATCAATCCGACCAAGACTGCGTATTCTTTTTCTTGTTTTAAACCTTTTTTTCTCTTTTCCCCTAGGTTCCAATCGTTCTGCATAAGGTATGATTGTCTTATTTATTTTTTAATAATCCAGCTGGTTGGGTTTAATCGATCTTTTCCTCTCCAGACTTCAAAGTGCAATTCTGGTTCTCCTGCACTTAATTTTCCAATATTCTGTTGGGCTTTTACTTGATCATTTCTTTTTACATAGATAGAAGATAAATTAGAATAAACGGTATAATATCGGCCATGTTTGATGATCACGGTATTTTTATAACCGGGAATAAATTGTACGCCAACTACTTTACCATCAAAAACGGCTTTGACGGCAGCGTCTTTGTTGGTGGAGATATCGATACCATTATTGGTCGTTTTTACATTTTTAAATTTTGGATGATAGTTTAGGCCGAAAGCCTTCGAAATTTCCCCCTGACTTACAGGCCATGGTAAGCGTCCTCTAGCTTTATTAAAGCTACCACTGGTGGCGATATCTATTGCATTCTCTTTTGGTGTAGTGGTACTTTTGGAGTTTGATTTAGTCTCTTTAGGGCTAGCAGCCAGGATTTCTTTTTTGATGGTATTTTCAATCAGCTGATTGAGTTTTTTGGCAGCTTTCTCTTTTTGATCTAGCGTCCGAGCCAGTTTTTTTTCTTCAGACTGTAAACCATTTAACAACTTATTCTTATCAGAAAGTTCCGTTGCTAGCTGATTGTTTTGACTCAGCAAGTCGCTTAACAAGCTATCTTTTTTGAGTTTGTCCGTATTTAATCTATCCGCTTTTGTCTGTAGACTCTGTTGAGTATAGAGAATTAGCTGACTTTGTCTTTGTCGATATTTATCGTATTGGCGCAGATATTGTAGCCGCCTAAAAGCGTCGTTCAAGTTGTCGGATGAAAAAAGGAAGACGAGGTAAGATTGCTGCAATTTACTGCGCAGTGCAGCCTGCATAATTTTGCTGTATTCTTTTTGTAGTCTACTAAGGTCTGTTGTTAAATCATTAATGACAGCTTCTGTACGCTCGATATTTGCGGTGGTACTTTCCAGGTCTTTTTGGTAGACCTCTATGAGTTGACGCCGCTTTTCTACTTGGCGTTTGACTAATAAATAATTATTGAGTGCACTCGCCCGATTTTTTTTAGCCTGAGCTAATTTTTTATTGGTCAGCGCGATCTCCTTCTGTAGTTGTTTGCGTTCTAACTCCAGCTGATTCCTTTGTTGCCCATATCCATTTGAGGCGAATAAGCCAACCAGAAGCAACACAATTAGCCAAGGCTTAATCTTCCATACGTTTATAGCGTCTTGGTATAGAGAATGGTGTGTCTTGTGGTGTATCCAGTTCAATTTGGGAGAATTTTATAGTCATTTCAGTAACGCTGGCATCTTTTTCCTCCAACCTGAAATCACGAAAATAGGAAAAATTTTGCTGCTTGTCGATTTCTGCGTATTCTGATAAACTCGCTTCTAAGCGTTGATCCCCCAAGGCCGAGACATAATTCATGGCTATTAAACGGAGGTCTTTTTGATCTACAGAATAGGTGACTTGATGTCCTGGAATTTGATCTGTTAACTGATAATTTTGATCGGCTTTTTTTAAACTGACGGAAGTAGGGTTGACAAAATACGGCTTACCTAAGATGACACTTTGAACCATACCAAAATTGGCTGGAAGGTTATAGGAATCTGATAGGTAATTTAATCCAAAACGACCATATTCATTATTGATTCGGTCAATAATAAATACCGAATCTGGTGTGATCATCGCCCGAGCTACTTCAAAGCCTAATTTTTTGACAGAAACCCAGAGCAGGTTGTCTTTTTGTAAACGAAAAGTAGCCGAGCCACTTACCGCCATATCTTCATTCTTAAAAGAGATTCGTGCTTTTGCACTCATCCAATCCGAACGAAATTCTTGTTTGTCTAGCGCCCTAATGATGGTTTGAGCGGAGCTAATTGCTTTATCGCCTGCTCCCTCTTTTTTTCGTAATACTTTACAGCTACTAATGCTCAATAAAGAAATGATCAAAAGCCAGGAAGTAATATTGGAAAGCTTGTGGGACTGTTTCATTCGTTTAATAAACTTATAGTTTTTTGTCGGTGATTTTTTTCTTGAGGGCTGCGTTACGGATTCCTCCTTCTTGTGCCTGCCTCCAAAGGCTAAGCGCTTGATCAGTTTGCCCAATTTTAGCATGCAGATCACCCAAATATTCCAATTGAATGGGCATCAAACTTTGATAAGTAGTTTGGAAAGTATTTAGTACACTCATAGCTTGTTCTACATCTCCGCTAGCTGCTAGTTGCTTGGCTTTTGCTTCCGTAAAGATAGCTTGGGTATTTCCTTGTTTAGCGTATTTTTTTAAAATCTTGTCCGCTTGGTCAGGGGCACCATTGAGCGCTAAGAAGATCGCATACCGTGTGTTGCTAAGCCCAGAGGCTGGATTTATTTCCAAGGCTTTTCCGAAAGCATCTTTGGCCTCTTTTTCATTATTATCTATTGTGTAGGCTAAACCAATGGCAGAGATAATCAATTCCTGCATCGACTCATTTTTACCAGACATCAATAGTGCTTGTTCAAGGTAGTATAATCCTTCTTCTGCATCAGCT
>CAXIDD010000078.1:0-12989 GCA_964021975.1 uncultured Saprospirales bacterium
CGCAAGTAACTGGTGCCATTGGTTTAATGTACAGCCTTCCTTATCAACAAATTCAAAATGAAGCACTAGCTTCTCCTGATCGTACAGCATTACTCCTGAAAAGATTCCTATTAGAAGGCGCTCAAAAGCTACCAACATTAAAAAATAAAATACGGTCCCAGGGTCGCTTAGATTTACAAGGTACGCATCAATTAATGCACCAATACTTTAATCAGGAACCTACGGAATTAAAAATCCATCAAGTATATCCCAATCCTTTTACCAGCCAAATTCAACTCGATTGCTATCTACCTACACTTGGCAGGTATGAGCTCAAAGTATTAGATACACGGGGTAGATTGGTAACTAAACAAGTCTTGAACAACCAGGATTTGGGACAACGGATCATCCGTTTACCCTTAGCACAAATCAACGCCGGAGTTTATCTACTGCAAATAGAAAGTTCAACTTCTGTAGTTACACATAAAATGGTAAAAATAGCGCGCTAGCTAATCCATAAAAAAAGGATTATTCCTATCTTTGAGTTAAAGTAATAAGCTATTTGAATCTACCTGCAGTAGACAGATTCAAATTAATCGTTCAATATTATCTATAATCTATTTCAGGTAAAATCTGGCCTCTCCTGCGCTGCATAGCCTACGTTTTTTGCCTTGTTGAAACCAAATTTTACACTGAACTAAACATATACATAATACTGATCAATTACTTAGCTTCTAAGAAAACTCAAAAAATAAATTATGCAAGCACCATTTCACTTAGCTTTTCCTGTCAAAGACCTGGAAGCTACCCGCGATTTTTTTGAAAACTTATTAGGCTGTGAAATTGGCCGAACTTCAGAGCGGTGGATCGATATTAATTTTTGGGGCAACCAAATTAGTGCCCACCTTACCGCCAACGGAGATAGCGAAGCCCCAACCAATCATGTTGATGGTAAAGAAGTACCAGTCAAACACTTTGGTGCCATCCTAGGTATGGAAGAATGGCAAGCTTTGGCAGATAAATTAACCAAGCACGGCATCGAATTTATTATTGAACCCTATGTACGTTTTAAAGGAGAGGTCGGCGAACAAGCAACTATGTTCTTTCTAGATCCTAATGGAAATGCCATAGAATTCAAAGCTTTTGCGAACGCAAGTCAAATCTTTGCGGCTTAAGGCAATTTGAATTTATTTCCAATTCCCTAAAAATCATTCAATGTCGGGCCAGAAAATTAGTTTTGCCGATGATCCACATCGGCAAAAACATTTCGACTTTTTTAACCAAATGGATCAGCCTCATTTTAATCTAACTACCCCTTTAGAGATTGGTCCATTGTTGGTTTACCTTAAAAAGCATAATATTGGACTTACACCTGCGATGGTTTACTTGGTTAGCCAAACGGCCAATGAAACGCCAGCTTTTAGGCAACGAATCCGAGGGAATGAGATCTATCAACACGATCTAGTCCACCCTTCCTTTACCGTAAAAACCGAGGCTTCTTCTGTTTTTAGTTTTTGTTACGTTGATTTTAATGCCTCCTTTCCCATTTTTCTAAAACAAACAGAAGAAGCAATAAAACGCATGCAATCGGCACCATCTTTTGAAGATGACCATACTAGAGATGACTACTTGTTTATTTCCGTTTTGCCGTGGATTCCTTTTACCAGTCTGCAACATGCGATGCATTATCATCCTACAGATAGTGTACCTAGATTAGCATGGGGTAAGTATAAACAGGTAGATCAAAAAACGCAAATGCCGCTCTCCATACAGGCACATCATGCCTTAGTAGATGGCATGGACATGGGACATTTCTACCAAAATTTACAAGAAAAGTGCCTTAATCCAGAATTAATACTAAGTATAGACTAGTTTACTATTTAACAGACCCGTTATCCTTTAACTGTCTGGCACAAATAAAGAAGCTAAAACGGATGAAACTTAGACAGTTCCTATTACTTTTCCTCGGATTGGGTCCTTCCTTTATTTGGGCTCAAATTTTGACTACTGACCCTGTTTTTCCTACGGTTAATGAAGCGGTGACCATGTTCTTTGATGCGACCAAGGGTGCCGGAGGATTGGCCAACATACTGGTGTTATTACAAATGAAAGTGATAATAATAGTAACTGGAAAAACGTCATTACCACCTGGGGCGTTGCCAATGACGCCTGGAAATTAACGCCCGTACCTGGACGGCCTAATGTATATTCCTATACCATTGGTCCCTCCATTCGTGAATATTATAACCTTAATGGGACGGAAGATGTCCGACAATTAGCCTTCGTTTTCCGCGATGCAACGGGCGGCCGCGAAGGGAAAACCTCCGGTGGTGCAAATATTTACTTGGATGTTTTTGCCGAGAATATTCCCTTTTCTTATCAATTGCTGAGTCCTGAAAACACCTCTTCTATTAAGCGGTCTGGACAGTCAATTGACATCAACATGGTTACTTCAGAAGAGGTCACCTTTAGGGTTTATGATAATAATGTCTTAAAAAATACCAATATCGGAACGACTTTACAAACCAGTATTATTGCTGGAGATAGTGGAGATCATACCATACGAATCGAAATGCTCCAAAACGATCAAATTATTGAAACAGCTACTTTCTTTTATGCTGTTTTACGGAGGATTACGCCCATGCCTCTTCCTGATGATCGTCCTTTGGGTGCCACAATCGTTGGAGATACTTTAATGAGACTAGCTCTTTATGCTCCAAAGAAAGAAAGCGTATTTGTCTTGGGTGATTTTAATGATTGGGCGATCAAAACAGCTTACCGGATGACCCCAAGTACAGATGGTGAAACTTGGTGGCTTGATATAAATATCAGCAATCAAGAAAATATTTTTTACCAATATTTAGTAGATGGCAACTTAGCTATTGCTGATCCTTTTTCCAATCTTATATTAGATCCATTTAATGATAATTTTATTCCCGAACAGACCTTTCCTAATCTGCCTACTTATCCAGATGGAGCGGTTGGCATTCTTTCCTGGGTCCGTAAAAATCCACCAGAGTACCAATGGCAAGTAAATAATTTTGAGCGACCTGCCAGGGAAGACCTAGTAATTTATGAATTATTAGTTCGCGACTTTGTTGAAAATCACGATTATGAAACTGTGATTGATTCTTTGGATTATCTTGAGCGTTTAGGTATCAATGCTATTGAATTGATGCCCATTAATGAGTTTGAAAACAATGATAGTTGGGGTTATAACCCATCCTTTCATTTGGCTTTAGATAAGTATTATGGCTCCCCTGAATCCTTTAAAAAGTTTGTAGACGAATGTCATAAAAGGGGAATCGCCGTAATTATTGATGTTGTTTATAACCATGCTTTTGGTCAGTCTCCATTGGCCCGTTTGTATTGGGATAATGAAAAGAACCGACCAGCCGAAGATAGCCCTTTCTTTAATCCCGTTGCTACCCACCCATTTAGTGTAGGTAATGACTTCAATCATGATAGTCCCGCTACTCAATATTATGTCGAGGCTGCTATTCGCTATTGGTTAGAAGAGTTTCGGGTAGATGGGTATCGTTTTGATTTAGCAACTGGTTTTACTCAGCGAAACGTTGGAAGTGATATTGGTGCATGGAATCAATATGAGCAAGCACGCGTGGACCGCATTAAACAATACATGGATGTTATGGAAGAAACCGCTCCGGGATCTTATCCTATTTTGGAGTATTTCCCTGAGACCAGCGAAAAAACAGTTATGGTTGACCTTGGTGCCATGATATGGTCCGGTAATGGTGTACACAATCAATACAAAGAAGCCGTTCTGGGTAAAGAAAGTAATCTCACCGAGACACACTACAGCAGCCAAGGTTGGACAACGCCCTCATGGATCTCTTATATGGAGAGCCACGATGAACAACGATTGGCTTACGAAGTATTAAATTTTGGGAGAGAAGTTGCTGGTTACTCTGTAAAGAACTTTTCTACAGCTATGGATCGTTTAGAGTTGGCTTCTGTACTTTATTATTCCGTTCCTGGCCCTAAGATGCTTTGGCAGTTTGGAGAATTAGGCTATGATTACCACATCAATACTTGTGCCGATACAACGGTCATTGAGGAAGGTTGCAGAATTGGTGTCAAACCTATTCGTTGGGATTATTTAGCATCCAAGGATCGTAAAGACCTCTTTAATGTCACCAGCGATATGCTCTATTTAAAAAATAACTTTGCCGCCTTCAAAACGGATACGCCAGAGTTAGATTTAGGTACGGGTTATATCAAAAAAGTAATCTTAAGAGACCCTGAAATGGATGTAGTAGTCCATGCTAATTTCCACGTTGTGGAAAGAAGAGTCACCGCACCATTTCCTTATCCTGGTCTCTGGTATAACTATTTCACTGGAGATAGCCTTCAGGTTAATAATCCTTCTACCTATATTCCATATGGTCCTGGAGGCTACGCTTTATACACCAGCAAAAAAGTAGCACGTCCCAGTCAGGCAGACCTTGCTGTATCCACTGAAAGAGTGGTAAAAGATCAATTTAACATGGAGTTATTTCCGCAACCTGCGGCAGCAGCGGATGTACAAATCCGATATCAATTATCTAAAGCGGCTACGGTAAATATTGAAATTTTAGACCTCCAAGGCCGAAGTTTACAAAGAACTTATGTAGGCAAACAAGCAGCCGGTCAGCAACAATGGATTATTCCAGCGCACAACTTTAATGCGGGCACTTATCTGGTCAAATTACAGGTAGACAATCTAATTGAAGTAAAAAGAATGGTGGTCATGCATTAAGGCAGCACTCCATTCCCTATTTCACTAATTGACTAGCCACCCAATTGGCGCTCCCCACAGCACCATCCATATAGCCCGGATGGTGCTGTGCTGTTTCTGATCCAGCTACAAAAAAGCGCCCATCAAGATAGGGTTTCCGGAATACCGGATGCCCATTATTTTGGTGGGGCAAAATATATCCATCATAAGGTACAAAGGTATAGACCGCCTGGCTCCAGACTTTTTCTTCATAGGATAGGTAATCATGAACTACTGCTCCAAAATAGCGCTCCAACTGTTTGAGAATTAGATTCCTGCGAAATTCAGGCGTAGCAGAATGATAACTACCATTCATAAAGCCTTTCAAAGCGTAAGTTTGATCCTCATAATCTGCATGATCATACATTTCTGAAACGGGGCCAACATTGCTAAAAATGGTCCCACTGGTCTGCGCTGATCGCCAGAAAGGCTTGGAATATCGTAGACCTACCTTGATAGATTCACCCATCCAGGTATGTGTATTTAGTGCTAAATCCCTAAGCTCACTTGGTAAAATTGGAAGTTGTACCTTCGAAAACAATAACTTGGGAGGCAAGGTACTAATCACATAATCTGCTGAATAATTACCCTTGGATGTAGTGACCAGCAGTTGTGCTGTTTCATCCTGAATGGCCTCCACCATTTCATTTAATTGTACTTGATCTTGATCTAATTGGGCAATCAAAGTTTGAATCAACTGAGCAGATCCTCCCTGGATCCGATAACTAGGCTCCTCATTCGGTGGTAGTTGGGCCAACTGAGGAGGACTCGTGGAAATGGGTTCATAAATTGCTCGTGGACCAATGTGCTGCTCAAAAACGCCTAGTTTTAAGGTAGATAGTAATTGGTTGAGTTGTTGATGCTTTTGTCCCAACCAAGTTGCCCCTAATTCCAGGGGGGCCCTATCTGTTTGGTAATCGGTAAGCATACGCCCTCCCAGGCGGGGCCTAGCTTCAATGACGGTAGCGATTAGTCCTTTATTTTTTAACTGGTAGGCTAAGGTCAAGCCCGTCAGGCCTGCTCCTATAATGATAATATTTGGTGATTGTGCCATAAACGATTAACGTATATCATATTCCTTTACCATCGCCGTAATTGGGATGGCCTTTACTTGATCTTCTTGTAACAAAAACAAAACACCTTGGGTTTTACCAATTAATTTACCTGAGATCACTTCATTATCGGAAAAGCGTACTTCTATATTGGCTTGGTCTTCTACTTTAGCAGATTTAATATCCCCGTACAGCATAGCCGCAAGGTTGAGGTAAAGTAAAAACACCAAAATAAACCCGGTGACTCTATAAATCGAAAACCAAGAACTTTTATCAATTCCAAAGTTCATGATAGAATACCATTTGGGTGACTTCTCTCTCCAAAATTTATCCATATAAAAGGCTATCCAAACGACTATACAAGACCCAATTGTAAATAAGACAATAATTATATCTTCAAAAGGAGCGATTAAAAAATCGAGTACGTCACCGTATTCAAAAATATTCACTCCAAAATTTTCGTAAAAGCGATGATTGAACAACATACCGATCCCTACCATAAAAATATAGCCTACGGTCACTACTGATTGTAACTCTTTAATAATCAACTCATATGCATCTTTTATTAAACCTTCTTTCATAAATTATCTAATCTTTTTTCCGATTTGAGGGTAACCTTTTTCCCAAGTCCTAAATAAAGGAGAAACGAGCAAATTATTGCTTTTTAAAATTGAATTATTAAAAATAAATAAAATCTATTGGCGTAGAACTAAAATTAAGTTTTCAAAAAAGGAGAGATGTATCGGGAAAATCTTTTGCCCTAAACTTCTTAGTAACAAAGGTTCTGAATTGAATATTTATCAACCAGAATTCTAAAACAACTAAGAATTATAACCATCAACTTTGAAAAACCATGAAAACTTTAATCACTATCAGCTTTTTGTTTTTTGCATTTACAGCTTCCTTTAGTCAGCAATATGCATCGACTTCAAATAGTAAAACCAAAGCTAAATCACCCCGAGTTAATAAAGAAACTCGTGCCATAATGGCTAAGGTTCATACTAAGACTGCCGTCACTCAAATTGCAAATTACTTAGCGGAGGAGCTAAGCTACCCAAGTGATATGGAAGAACAATTGATCAATGGTATAGTCGTACTGGAAATCAGGCTAAACCAAACAGGAAAAATCAAACGTACTAAAGTTATTGAAAGTCGCTCTAGACAATTCGAAAATGCGGTCCAAGCAGCGATGGCCAAAATGAATAGGGTAAAAATAGATGGGCCATTTTATTATGGCATCTTAAAATTCCAAGTTCCTATTCAATTTAGTATTGATAAATAAAATCAGGTGTGTGTTGTGTAAAAACCCTACGGGAGTTTTATGGATGGCAGCAGGCTTTGATTCCAAAAGTTTAAAAGCTTGGAAGCAAAGTACTGCTGTCTTTTTTTAGTAGTCAATAAGCACTTTCAAGCTTGTCAGTTCAAAAAAACTTTAATTAAAGCTACACTTTCTTCTGGTGCTTCTTCCATCGGCACATGTCCAACTTTGTCCATAATGCTTAACTTGGCCTTAGGAATAGCAGCCTCATATTTAGGCCCCAAATCTGGTGATATCCAGGTGTCTTCTGCCCCCCAAATAATCAATGTTTCTGCCGAAATTTGCTCTAATTTACTGGAATGATCTATAAAAGGCGTTTTAGCTCTAGCGATAAAAGCGGCACGATTCCCTTTGCGTAAGGACATTGCATGGTAGCGCTCTACCAAGGTTTCGCTTACCTTGGCATCATCAAAGTACACTTGTTGGAGGTTCTTCCGAATAATAGATTTTGGAGTAATCCATTTGACCAAAACATTCAAAATTGGCGTTCTTGCTAATCGAAAAATCCAGGGGCTTTTACCGGTAGTTGGCCAGCCACTAGGATCTAATAAAACCAGACGATCTACTGCTTCGGGGTACTGACTAGCGTAATACCAAGCAATATATCCTCCTAAAGAATTACCCGCCAAATGGAAACGATCAACTTCTAATTCCTCTAAAAAAGCATGCAAAAAGTCTGTATAAGCCTCCACAGAATAATCATGCTGAGGGTGTGGTCCTGTCAAGCCAAAAGCAGGAATATCCATACGAATAACTCGGAAGTCTTGCTTTAAGCTTTCCGTCCACTCATCCCAAGTATGCAAAGAAGCTGCGGTACCATGAACCAAGACAAGAGCTGGCCCGACTCCTTCATCCCGATAATGGACGGGCATTCCATTAATTTCAATAAATTCAGATTCGGCATGAGCATAATTTGCTTTGAGGTTTTCCAAAGAGCGATTAGCCTGGCCCATTGTGAATACAAAAAGTGAAGCTAAGAGGAAGAAAGCCAATAAAAAGCGTAGCTGTTTTTTCATACTTCATTTATTATGAAGTGAAAATTACATAAACTTTTAGAAGCTAAAAATAAAAATCCCGGGTACATTAATGTATCCGGGATAGCCAGGATTTAGTATGGGCTTAGAAATTAAAAGTTTTCCTTGTTATAAGACTGAAAAACCAAAGTTCAATATGGTATTGGTGAACCGAAAAATAAAACCCATTTTTCTAATTGAAAAGTCGGCCCAAACTGTCCCAACTTCTTTTCAATCGAAGCATTTTTATTTTTCTCGCATTGTTTTTTAGAAGCTATTTGAATTTAAATCTAAGATAGATCAATAATTAAAGCAAAAGTTAAACAAGCCATGTTCTGAATGGTAGCTAATATGTTCTGAATGGTAAATTGAAGGTCTCAATCCTTATAACTATCATACTCTCGGCTCAAAAGGCAAATGCCAATTACGTACTACAGCCAAAATCCGGATGATGATGACCACCGATATAGACAGCCAAATATTTAAAATAGGGAAAGCTAAAAATTGCTCTAAGATTAAAAAAGTCACTCCACCTGCCAGACAAGCAGTGGCGTAAATTTCTTCTCGGAAAATCAAAGGAACTTCGTTGGTTAAAACATCTCGAATGACCCCACCAAATACCGCCGAAACAATCCCCATCATCAAAGCAACTGCTGGGGACAAACCTACACCCAAGGTTTTTTGCAGACCTAAAATGGTAAATAATCCAATGCCAATGGTATCAAATAAGAAAATGCTTTTCCGGAGTTTTAAAATCTGTTTCTGAAAGAAAAAGCAGAGCGGCAGACTGGCAAAAATCACAATCAAATAATTATTATCCTGCATCCAGCCGACGGGCGTTTCGCCAATCATCATATCTCGAAGTGTACCACCGCCTACCGCCGTCACAAAACTTACTACGGTTGCTCCAACTAAATCAAATTTCTTTTGGACCGCTGTCAACACACCACTAATAGCAAAAACTAGGGTTCCCAGTAAATCAATAAGGTATAAGTGAGACATAACAATTTAATTTTAGGCTTAAAAAGAAGAAGCTAATTACAAATTCATCAACAATTATTTCTATTTTTCAAGTAAATAAAACATTAATCATGTATTTGAAAAATATTCGGATTTACAACTTATTCCTTTTAGTCCTTGCTCTTGGCTTGACTCTCCCAAGCTATGGACAAAAAGCTAAAAGTACTTTTCAAGAAGCTCATTTTGATGCTATGCAATGGCGACTAGTCGGTCCTTTTCGCGGTGGCCGCGCGGGTACCGTAGTTGGCGTAGCTGAACACCCAAACCTTTACTACATGGGAACAGCCGGTGGTGGCGTTTGGAAAACAGAAGATGGCGGCAATAGCTGGTCTTCTATTTCGGATGGTTACTTTGGTGGCTCTATTGGAGCTGTCGCCGTTGCTGAAAGCGACCCCAATGTGCTCTACGTTGGTGAAGGAGAACAAACCCTACGTGGAAATGTATCTTCTGGCCGTGGTCTTTGGCGATCAACGGATGCAGGCAAAAGCTGGAAATTCATTGGCCTTGATGACTCTGAACACATCGGTCGAATTCGGGTACATCCTAAAAACCCCGACCTAGTCTACGTGGCTGCTATTGGAAACCTTTGGAAGCCCAATGATATGCGAGGCGTCTACCGCAGTAAAGATGGAGGCCAAAACTGGGAACGCATCCTTTTTGAGAGCGATAAAGCGGGCGCAGTGGATCTTATCTTAGATCCCAATAACCCCAGAATCATTTACGCTTCTACCTGGGAGATGAAACGTAATGGCTATCGAATGGATAGTGGTGGTCCTGGTAGTAAACTCTGGAAAAGTACCGATGGTGGTGATACTTGGACCGATATTACTCGCATGCCAGGTATGCCCGAAGGTGTCAATGGAATTATTGGCGTAACGGTATCTCCACTCAACTCTGAACGTGTGTGGGCCATTATTGAAAACCAAGAAGGAGGCGTTTTCCGCTCAGATGATGGTGGCGAAACCTGGCGCAAAACCAGTAGCAACCGAAACCTTCGACAAAGAGCCTGGTACTATTCTCGTATTTATGCCGATACCCAAGACGAGGATCGAGTCTATATTTGTAATGTAGGTTTCTGGGTATCTAAGGATGGTGGTAGCAATTTCACCCAAATCCCTACACCACATGGAGATCACCATGACCTTTGGATCAACCCTAACAATAACCAAACTATGGCCATTGCGGATGATGGTGGTGCTCAAGTAAGCTATGATCAAGCGGAGAACTGGACGACTTATTACAACCAACCGACTTCTCAGTTTTATCGAGTGACCACGGATAATCATTTCCCATACCGTATCTATGGTGCCCAACAAGATAATACCAGCGTACGGATCAATCACCGAGGTAAAGGCAATACCATCACGGAAAGAGATTGGGAGCCTTCTGCTGGTGGAGAAAGTGCGCACCTCGCTCCAGATCCTAAAAATCCGGACATTGTTTATGGTGGCACCTATAAAGGATATATGATGCGTCTGGATCACGAAACAGGGCAAGTACGGTCAACTAATGTATGGCCCGATAACCCAGCTGGTAGTGGAGCAGAAGTCATGAAATACCGTTTCAACTGGAATTTCCCAGTGACTTTTAGTCCACATGATCCAAATAAATTATACGCTGGCTCTAACTTTTTACACGTTAGTTATAATGGTGGGCAAAGTTGGGAAGTCATTAGTCCTGACCTTTCTAGGAATGACCCTGAAACCATAAAATCTTCTGGGGGCGTAATCACCCAAGATAACACAGGGGCTGAGTTTTATGCCAACATTTTCGTAATTAATGAGTCGCCTCTTGAAAAGGACTTGATCTGGATCGGAACGGATGATGGCAAACTTTGGGTCACTAAAGATGGTGGTGGAGATTGGACAGACGTCACTCCTCCTGGGCCACGCCTGAATATGATGAATTGTATCGATGTACACCCTACTAAAAAAGGTGTCGCTTATGTAGCGGCTACTTCTTACAAATTTGGGGATTACACACCATATTTATATAAAACTACCAACTACGGAAAATCATGGGAAGTCATCACCAATGGCATCCCTGAAAAATACTATACCCGTGCTATCCGTGCAGATAAAACACGCGACGGATTACTCTATGCCGGTACAGAATGGGGCATGTATGTTTCTTTTGATGATGGTGGCAACTGGACACCTTTCCAATTAAATTTACCAACTACCGCGATTAGAGATCTACATGTACGCGACAACTCCTTAATTGCAGCTACCCATGGCCGTAGCTTTTGGATGATTGATGACCTCACACCACTTCATCAGTTAAATGACAAGGTAGTCGATGCCGATTTCTTTTTATTCCAACCTAAGGATACTTACCGAATGGCACAAGGCGGTAGAGGTCGCCCCGATCATCGTCGAGAGGGAGAAAATCACCCAAATGGTGTACTCTTTCAATACATGATCAATCAAATGGAAAGCGACCAAGAAGTGAAATTAGAAATTCGGGAACTAGACGATGATCTGATTCAGACTTTCAGTAATAAAAAGAAAGGGGCACAAGCGCTTAAGGTAGACAAAGGTGGCAACCAATTCATTTGGGACATGCGCTATCCTGGTTTTACCGAATTTCCTGGTATGATTTTTTATTCCTCGCCGAATCAGGGACCAAAAGCGCCTCCAGGAAAATATAAGGCGGTAATGACCATGAATGGTAAACAGGTCGCTCAAGAATTTGAGATCCTTGCGGATCCTAGACTTGAAACTACCCCAGCTCAGTATCAGGAGCAATTTGAGTATCTAATGAAGGTACGTGATGAGGTTTCGGAAGCCAATCAAGCCATTATTGATATTCGGAATTTGAAAAAAGACATGGCTTACCTTCAAGAAAAAATTGATGGTAATCCAGCCGCAATGGAGCTAGAAGGTTTACTGGGTAACTTGAAAAATCAATTGGAAGGAGTGGAAAACAATGTCCATATGACCAAAAACCAAAGTTATCAAGATCCACTAAACTACGGGATTCGGATTAACAATCGATTGGCATTTTTATTAGCGGATCAACAACGAGGAGATTACCCTCCAACGGATCAAGCAGCAGCTTTCTTTGAGGAAGTAAAAGCTGAATTAGAAGTGGAGCTAGATGAGTTAGATGAAATTCTGGAAACAGAGTTACCTAAAATCAATATGGCAGCTAAACCATTCGGAATTCAGATTATTTCTCCGAGGAAAAAGGTTAAAAATCCTTAGGTAGGCATTTATTAGTATATCTTTTACTTCCTCACAAGAAGTAAAGAAAGCCGAAGGCGCGAAAAAAGTGTCCCTTTGAAGGGACCGACCTACTGATATCATGCAAAGTATGATCATCAGTAGTTGAGGGATGAAAAAGCACGATACTTACTCGAAAAATCATGCTTTTCATCCCCAGCCCTTTGGGCTTGCCCCTTCAAAGGGGCACAATAAGATCTCCCGCTTTCAGCTCTCGACTTTCAGAAATAGCCCCCAAGTCCGCTTTGAAGGAAAGAGAAGACTTCTGTTGGGCAGAAAGAGCGCTGACATCATGCAGAACGTGATCATCAGTAGTCGAGGGATAAAAAGCACAATGATTACTCAAAAAAAATAATTATTCAAAAATTCGTTTCAAAATGAGGTTGTTCACCATTCTGAGTTGTACCTGTATCGTTTTTATGAGTTTTGCTTGCCAAACGCAAGAAACCGCAAAAAAACCACCCAACATCCTCTTCATTTTAGCGGATGACTTGGGCGCACATGACCTAGGCTTTTCGGGAAGCACTTATTACGAAACCCCTCATATTGACCGCATTGCCAACGAGGGGTTTATCTTTACGCAAGGCTATGCTGCTAGTAGAGTTT
>CAXIDD010000079.1:0-12673 GCA_964021975.1 uncultured Saprospirales bacterium
ACCAAAGACTCTCTTATTCACCTGGTGATGCATGACTCCATTGATGCCAAGGATTATCCACAAAACTTCGAGTTGGCTTATTTAATCATCAACTACCATAATTTAGTACTTGAAAACAAGGCTTTTCAAAACCTGATCGAGCTAAATACTTCTGAGAAAAGTTATCAAGATAGTTTGCTGTCTTCTTTAAAAGAGCTGTATTCTATTAATGAATACATTACCGAAGCCAATACTCAAGCTACTACTTTTGTTTACGAAGTAAGCTTGCCTTTATTAGGGAAAAAGATTGCTTCGTTTGGTGATTTAACTTACAAATCTCAAATTAAAAAAGATGCAATTGATTACTTTACAAAGGACGAGGAATATAAATCTTATGTAAGTCAATATGCTATTATTGCCATTAAAAATCAGCTGAGACACAATCAGTCTTTTCTAAAAAAAGCACAAATTGTACTGGATCAGATTGAAAAAAATTACGAGATAGGGCCAAGCTTAGAATCTTTATTAGAGGCAGATTCTGTCCAAGCTTACCTTGGTGAATACCAATTCGCACAAGCACGAGATACGATGTCTGTCCAATTTAAGAACGATTCCCTTTACCTATTACTTAGCTCCAACATGAAATTGGATCTTGTCCCAATTTCTAGGGACCGATTTTTCACTGATAATGAAGGGCTTGGCTATTTTGTTACTTTTAACAAAAAAACTGATAAGCCTCATTTAAGGCTCAGTGCTCTGTCCATTAATTATACTTATGAAAAAATAGATCCCTAAAAGCTATTTTCAAGATGTATAGCCAATACACATTAAGGTTTCATCTGTATTGACGGGTGGTGTTCCAATTTTATATAAAATCACACCAGAAGTTGGAGCTGTAATTTCCGATAAAACATTTCCAAATTCATCTTTGACAGATCCAACTACAGCTCCTTTAGTCACCTGATCACCAGCCCTATAATCGCTTTCAAAGATTCCTTTGTACTCTGATCTAATGTATGCTTGATTATTAAGCTTAATAGCTGGCCCGTTTTGAATCTGCTTAGCTGTATACATTTTCATTTCTGCCAGCATATTATATACACCATCTTTGATCAAATTGACCGCCTCTTTTTGTACATTACCCAGTTTGCCTGCTTCAATACTTAAGGCAACTTTCCCGTCTTGTACGGCTTGTTTGAAGGCATACTTAGCGACTTGATCATCTTTTAGGGTATATGGATAGGAAACTATGTATTCAAACCCACTTGCTTCGGTTAGCAATTTGACCTGTTGAGTTTGTTTTGGCTGTGATTGATTGTCATAATAGCAGATAAAAGGTAGCAAATCCTCATTGGCATCCCCACCATGAATATCTAAAAACACCTCCGTACTCGCAATAATGGTGGTGGTAATATAGTCGGCTATCCTTTCGGTTATAGACCCATTTTTATTACCTGGAAATGTTCTATTCAAATTCAGCTTATCTTTTGGGTTTAGAAATGGTGTCCGGCTATAAAAGGAATTTGGGTTGGCCATCGGAACAATCACGATAGTACCAGAAAGTAATGTAGGGTCGATCTCTTGAATTAGCTCCTGAGCAGCGATAATTGGCGGGTATTCAAATCCATGAACGCCTGAGACTATAGTAAATACAGGGCCAGTGTTTTTTCCTTTGATAATGGAGACTGGAATGGAAGCATAGTTTCCTTGATCATCATAAATTTTTTCATAAAAATTATGTGTTTGGGAAGTAGTTCCTTTAGTTAGTTTATCAAGAAAAATCTCTTGTGCAGAGGCTGCGCAAGGTAAAATAGCAATCATAAAAAAAACAGCTAAAAGTTTATTCATCTTTATCTTGTTTAAACCCACTTCCTGAAAACAAGTAAGGAGCAATATTAAATATTGCTCCTTTACCTATTTGATGGTAGTCGCTAGATTCAACTAAGTTGAATCCAGCAATCATCCTTATCAACTACATCTTTTCCTTCACTACAGAGATCTGCGGAATATTTTTGGCCTTATCATTTACTTTTTGGATGTCCGTATTAACGATTCGAGTCAAGATAGTTTGTGCTTCATTGACTTCTCCATTCAACTGTTCCAACCTTGTCAGCTGCGGTTGAGTAGGTTTGGCAGTTGCTCCATTGATGGCCCGCATCAAGGAACGAATCTCTCCTCTCACCCTTGGTCTTTGACGATAATTCATTCCTGGAGGAGGCATTCTCAAAATATCATCCTGCAATTCTGAAATCTTTTTCATCGCACCATCAACATCATCTGGTAAGGATTGGTCGAAGTCTTTCTCTTCACTTTGATCTAATTTTTGCTTCAACTCCTTCAATTGCTTTTGATAAGTATTGGTCTTATTGATCATGGTATTGGTCCGTGACAAAAGTTCGCGAAGCTCCAATAATGTTTTGGTCTTGGTTTCATAAGCCTCTTGTGCTAACTCCACCCTAGGATCAGCGCGGACTTCAATCGGTGTCTCCATTACATCACCATTCACTTTTAAACGAGCGGTGTATTGCCCTGGTGAGGCGTAAGGGAACATAGAACCGGAGAAGAAACCACCTCCGAGTGCATTTCCTACTTTAACCGCAGCCTCATGCCCTAAATCCCAAACCATTCGATTGACACCCGCTTTTGCAGTAGTGTCTTTCAAAGTTCGAATTACTTCTCCAGAAGCATCCAAGATATCAACTTCGGCTGTGACATTTTCACCATCTGCCAAATAGAAGTTGATATTGGCACCGTAATCCGGATTCTTAGCCCGATAGTGACGGTCCCCTAGGTTTTCCATTCTTCCATACAAGTGCCATAGGGTAGCCCTACGAACAGGGAAAAGGTGAGCTGATTTACCATCCGTGTTGCCCATCTCTTGAAGGGGACGGATGTCATCTAAAATCCAAGCGCCGCGACCATGGGTCCCTACAATCAAGTCCCGATCTCTAGCTTGAATGCGTAAATCTCTCACCGAAACATTCGGAAGATTGTTGTTTATTTTGGTCCAAGACTTTCCTTTATCCCAGCTTGCAAAGATGCCGTGCTCCATTCCTGCGTACAACATATTTGGATTAATGGGATCCTGTCTTACTACTTTCACATAATCATCCTGAGGTAAACCATTACTGATCTTCGTCCAGGTACGGCCGTAGTCCGTGGTCATAAAAGCATGAGGTGTGAAGTCATCCATTCTGTGTTGGTCAACGGTCACAAAAGCGGTACCCGCATCATGCTCCGAAGCATGTATTTTGGAAACCCAGGCAAAAGCTGGAAGGCCTTTGATGCGATCATTAAGTTTGGTCCAGCTCTTTCCACCATCTCTTGTTAGTTGTACATTTCCATCATCGGTACCGACCCAAATGACATCCTTTTCGACGGGAGATTCATCTATATAAAGAATGGTACAATGGAATTCTGCTGCCGTATTATCTTGGTAGATTAAGCCCCCTGATGTTCTTTGCTTGGATTTATCATTGGTAGTTAAGTCGCCACTGATTTGTTCCCAGGAATCTCCGCGATCCCTTGATCTGAACACCACGTTTCCTCCAGTATAAACCGTATTGGGATCGTGTGGAGAAATTACAATCGGAGCATCCCAATTGAAGCGGAATTTATGGTCTTCGATGGCATCTCCCGCAGATCCGGTTATTTTTGGATAAGGGTGAATATTACGGACGTTGCCAAAGCGAGAATCAACGTGGAAAATTACGCCCCCTTGCAGGTTGGCATATATCTCATGTTCACTTCCAGGAATTGGTACGGCATAATAACCGTCACCACCGGCCAATCCTTTCCAATGTCTTTTCAGAATACCCGCAGAATATAAAGAATTACTGGGTCCAACCCATGTTCCATTATCCTGCAATCCACCATAAACATTATAAGGATCTTTGTTATCGATGAATACCTGATAGAACTGAGACAACTCCACATTATTGATGATCTCCCAGCTATCTCCTCCGTCGTGAGAGACTTGATAACCTCCATCACTACCATTCAAAATATGCTTAGAGTTGGTAGGGTCTATCCAGAGTGCCTGGTGATCTCCATGCACTGTAGTGGCAATTCGTTCCCAGTTTCTACCGCCGTCTTTAGAGCGACTGAGTCTACCGGAGATCGAAAAAAGAATATTTGGATTGTTCGGATCCACTCTTACATCACTGTAATAGAATGGTCTGAAGTTGACGTTAGGATCGTCATTGACCATGACCCAATTATCACCTCGATCTTCGGAGCGGAACACCGTACCACCGCCCTGGAATTCGGTCATTAAGTAGATGATGTTTGGTTCGCTTTTGGCAACGTGTATTCCTGGACGAGCCATGGGTTTACTGGGAAGTCCTTTCATGATTTTCTTCCAGGTCTCGCCACCATCCATGGTCCGATATACAGCTGTTTCTTTACCTCCATCATCAAAACGCCAGGGTCTACGTCTGAAGGTCCACATACCTGCATACATGATATTAGGATTACTCGGTTCCATAGCTAAATCTGCACAGCCCGTATCTTCGTCGATGTATAATATTTTGTCCCAACTTTTACCCCCGTCGGTGGTTTTGAATACGCCTCTTTCAGGGTTAGCGCCCCATTCTTTTCCAAGTGCACATACACAAGCAACGTCGGGATCATTAGGGTCTACCACAATTCTTTTAATTCTTTCGGTTTCTTTAAGCCCTAGATGCGTCCAGTTTTTACCAGCATCTATGGAGCGATACATACCCCAGCCATAGCCAACGCTGTTTCTAGGATCTCCTTCTCCTGTACCGACCCAAAGTACATTAGGGTCTGAAGGGGCGATGGTCAGTGCTCCGATGGAGTAGGCTCTTTGTCCTTCAAAAATGGGTGTGAAGTTTACACCGCCATTAGTCGTTTTAAAAATACCCCCGTCAGCACCTGATACATAGAAGGTACTAGGATCTCCGGGCAAGCCATCGATATCGGTCACTCTACCGCCCATATTGGCCGGACCAATAGCACGCCATTCATAAGACTTCAACGCTTCGGCATATTTATCATTTTGAGCGAACCCGGGATTTATAAAGAAGAGTAGCCCGAGTAGGGATAGGAAAGTGGAAGGTTTCATAAAGTTAATTATTAAGTGTTAGTGGTTTTTCTGGATAAAAGGTTTTTCGTTTTGTATCGTGCAAAAGCCTTTTTGTACAGAGTTATTACAACAAAATAATTAAAATCTAAGAAATAACGAAAAGGAGTAGTCGAGTGAAGCGAACAGGTAGCTATACAGCATCCTACTAGGGATTTTCTTCTTTTTAGTAGTGTAACCAGGAAACGTTTTGGCATTCATCGAAAGCTTAAGTACTCAACCTTAACTTCCACTAAGCTTTCTTTTTATTCCTATCATGGTCCAGCTTGCCCCCGCAGCGTCGATTGCAGCGAATAATAAAATCATGATTTCAACTTGATCCGTGATCCACAATCCAACCATAAACAAGGCCGCTAAATACCTCATTATTACTGTTTTCATATAAAGGACTGTAATGGCATACTTCCCGATATAGATGTAATAAACACCGAGTACAAAAGCAAGTAAACCGACCATTCTTGCCACCCACAGATCATCTCCATGGCTTAACTGGAGTAGATCCAAGATAAACTCAGGAATGGACAGGAGTCCAAGTCCAGGGATAATAACCAGGTAAATGCCAAATATTTTCAGGCTGGAGGCGGCTTGTTTCATGCTTGATATTTTTCTGACTCAGGAGTAAGGGAGCAGTATTAAAAGTACTATTTCGTAGTCTACTTTTTCAACAACCTCCTTCTCGGTTAGCATTGTTTTCATAATTGTACCCAAGTTAGTTACACCCCTCTAATTTACAACACCCTTCCCACAAAGCTACCGTCAAAATTGACAAATAAAAAACCGCACTGGCAAGCCAGCACGGTTTTTCTCGTTTAAAGTTGGCGCGTGAAAGTCTATGAAAACAATTGCTGTAGTTTCATAGCCAAACTCATATCGCCTTTGATTTTCACCTTTCCAGTCATGACGGCCATCATTGGATTTACCTTGCCGGTTCGGATACCATCTAGTGTTTCTACACTGGTGGTAATCACACAATCGGCCTCTTTATCTTCATTGGTTACCGATGGGCTGTCTCCAGAAAAATCGATGTGAATCGTTCCTTGATCCAAAACAAATTTCATGGCTTTGTCCATTCCCGTTGCTTTGGCTGCGTTATCTTCAAATATCTTAGTTACATCTGCTAAATTCATAATAATTGTATTGATCAGTTTAGATTGGCAATTTAGCGAAAATACGCTAATTGTTGTTAATCCGCTACTTGTTTTTCGATGGCCGCCAGGACCTCTAGCGCATTATCATAGGTTTGCTGCATCGCTTCCTGGTGATCCTTTCCTGCAAAAAGTGCAATTTCACAATTCCGTACTATTTCGATGAAACGATCTACCTTATCTGTACCGATTTCTAATTGCTCCAATTTACTTTGCATATTGGACTTGGTCATTTCTGATTTTGGTATTTTCAACTTATCTGAAACATAGCCCAACATAGCTTTAGATATCTCATCATAAAAAGCCCGACTGTCGTTGGATTTCAGGAAAGTGGCCCCTTGTTCTAAGCGACTCATCGCTATCTGCTTAGCTCGCTGACTCTTTAATACAGCAGGATCAATATTCGCCAGTTCTTGGAGTTTCTTACGGTAAAAAACTGCTGCTAAAAGCGCTAAAACTGGTAGAATCATTAAGATCCAAAACACTATGGAGCCCAGGAAAAAGGGTCTTTTTTTGGCCAAAGTCAAATCCATTTTTAGACCATGAATATCTTCCTGCAAACCAGCATTATCATCGATAATCGGTGCTTTGATGGCCGTCCCTTGTCTTACCGTAATGTCATAACTTGTATTTCTTAAGGTGATGTAGCGACTACTATCCGGATTGAAATAAGTGAACTTTGGTGTGATCCTATACCGACCGGCCTCTTTTGGCAAACTGACGTAATCAATTATTTTGCGGCCCATTCGAGTGGTATTGGCCTCGCCGATATCTTGTTCCTGTACTTTAGGTTCATAAGTCACAAAGCTTTCTGGAAAATTGATTTTTGGTGGCTGGATCCGCTTCAAATCCCCATTTCCTTCAATCACCAGGCGCAGCTTAAGGGCGTCATCTGTAGTGACTTGGTTGCGCTCCAGATCTGATCCGATCCTAAAATTTCCTACTGCACCACTAAATCCCTCGGGGGCTTCTGGTAATGGCTGAACATTTAATTCCATCCGTTCGGTTTGCACGGGCACCCGACGAATTTCATTACCAAAGAAGAAATTCGAACTTCGGCGACCGCTATTTAATACCACGCCCAGCTGGATAACCGCTGGATCTATAGCCAACAATCCAGCTTGCTGTGGATAAATCGCCATACTTTTTAAGACCTTAGTGACATACTGGACCCCGTCAATGATTTCTCTTTGTCTACGGGCGTCTGGCCTTTGAATATCCTCTGCATAGAAGCCTACATAATCCGCTTCTTGGGTAATGTTATAGTTTTGGATTTCAACAGTGGTATAGAGCTTATAGTCTAACTTTACCTGCTGTCCTACCCAGGCGTTCTGCGTACTTAGCTCTGCTCGGACAAAGTACTGTTGGTCTACAGCAACTTCCCCGCTTTTGCCTTTTAGCACCTCCACTTGGAAGGCTTGGGTGCGTAGCGATTTACCACTGGCTTCGATGGTGGCACTTCCAATCATGAATTTGCCTACTTCACGCGCTTGTAGCGTATAAGTATAAGTCATTTCCTTAGAAACTTTTCCATTGATAATTGTGGTACTGACGCCACGGGCGGGACCAGAAGCAACAATAAATTCATTAAAAGAAGGCGGAGAAAAACTGCGGCCCTCCGCATTTTTCAAAGTAAAAGTAACTTCAAAATATTGGCCAGATAATATCTGCCGTGCATCGGCATAGGCTTCAAAAACCGGCGTACTTGATTGTGCCCATACAGGAGCCATTGCTCCTATTAAAAGGAGCAATGGACCGATTATTTTTAGCATCCGAGTGTACTTCATTTTATTTAGAAGCTATTTGTTTCCAAACTTAAAGGTGACAAAAAATAAGCATTTATTTTTTCGTCATTCGTAGAAGCTATTTGAATTTAGCTCCTTACATCTTATAAATCTTACGTTTCTTCTTCTTTTGGGGGTCAAGAGGTGCCAAGCCATCTGGAAACATTTTCTTCCATTCTTCTGGCATTTGCTGGAATAGGCTATCTGGATTCATTTGGAAGAAATTCATCCCCGGGGGCATTTGCTGGAATAAGCTATCTGGCATCATACCAGGCATACCTCCATTAAAAAGGTCAAACATACCACTATTACCTTGGAAGAACTGCTCCATTTGTTTTTGCATGTCTTGGAAATCAAAACCTCCAAAACTATCGAATCCTTGCATATTGGGCATATTTCCAAACCCTTGGATCAAGGGTTGATTTTGCTGAATCCCGTCTGGATTTGGCACAACCATTACTTCCATAGGATCCGTTTCTAAATAATTATTTGGCGTTTCGATACTAGCTGGTTCTATATAAAAAACACCTACTTCTCTTGGTTGCAAATAGTAGGTGTAAGTAATAGACTTGCTCCGCTGACCATTCATCATAGTCATACTAGAAGACATATTTGGTCCACTGATTACATCAAAAGAAGCAGCTAATTCAGGTGCTTTAAAGTTGATACCATCGGCATTTTCAAGTGTAAAGGAGACTTGAAAATTGTTGCCCATCAAAACGGAGTCTGTACTGACACGTACCGTGAACTTGGCCGGTGCTTGTGCAAAAGTCAATACGCTCATGCATAGCAAAACGACTGATAAGAAATATTGCTTTTTCATAGTGTACTGATTTATGTTTAAAAAATTATTTACACTTATTAATTACCATTTTTTCTTAGAATTGGTTGGTTTACCTTTCGCTTTTCTTAATTTTTCTTGGACTTTTTTCTCTTCCTCTTCCATGATTTTTAGCAAGGCTTCCGCTTCTTCTTTGGTTAAATCTTTGGGTTGGGGCTCTTGTTCTTCGTTTTCCTGTTGTTGTTCTTCTTGGTTTTGTTCTTGCTCTTGTTGTTCTTGTTCTTGCTCCTGCTCTTGTTGTTGCTGCTGTTCCTGATCTTGTTGCTCTTGATTTTCTTCGTCCTGATTTTGTTGTTGCTGTTGCTGCTGTTGTTGTTGCATTAGCAACTGTTGCTGCGCCAGAGACAAGTTGTGTTTCGTTGATTGGTCATTGGGTCTTTGCCGCAAGGAGTTTTTGTACGCTTCCACACTTTTTTCAAAATCTCCAGCTCGATAATGTGCATTGCCTAAGTTGTGGTAAGCCATGCCTTTAGGGCCTTTCCCTTTAGCTGCATTTACGGCTTCTTGATATTGCTGAATCGCTTCTTCATAGCGTTCTTGCCAATAAACGGAGTTACCTAAATTATAAGCCCCTTTGGCCGACTTTTCTTTGATCTGAGCTTTCAGATATTCTTCTTCTGCTTGTTGGTAGCGGTTATTTTCGTAGTTCTTATCTCCACTTCGCAGAAGTTTATGTGCACTTTGTGCAGATAAGTCCCCAACAATGAGAACGACGGTTATTAAACTTAGGATGATTTTTATATTTTTCATAAAACTGGTTTTTAATTCACTTTTATTACTGCTTCCTCTTAGTTAAATCAGGATTTATAGCCTTACAGGATTTTCAGAATTATTTTAGTAAAATGGACTATCCTTTAAACAAATCTTTGCCAGCCAAGTACTTATTTTTTCGATAAGAAATCAAAAATTCAAACACAATGAGTAACAAAGCCAAGGCCACTGGAATTTGGTAATAAGATTCGTATTCTTCAAAAACACGTTGCTCGTAACTCTGCTTTTCCATCCGGTCAATCTTGGTTCGCAAGTCTTCTAAGATGGCATCGGCGCCACTGTTGATGTTGTAATAAGCACCGTCTCCAGCCTTAGCTAGATCCCGCAGCATTTCTTCGTTGATTTTAGAGACGACCAAATTACCGGTGTCATCATAAATATAGTTTTCTCGGCCACCAAAAGCAGTAGGGATTGGAGCTCCTTCAGCTGTACCAACGCCAACCGTAAAAGTCAGAATACCGTCTGAGCGCGCTGCTTTAGCTTGACTCAAGGCTTCCTCGTCGTGTGTCTCTCCATCCGATATAATAATAATTGCCTTGTTGGCTTTATTTTCTGTTTCGAAAGATTCTTGGGCTAGCTCGATAGCGGAAGCGATGGCCGTTCCTTGGTCAGATACCATTTGCGTGTTAGCACTACTCAAGAAAATATTCATCGCTGCGTAGTCATCGGTTAAAGGAGTTTGGAGGTAGGCGTTGCCGGCAAAAACGATGAGCCCCAAACGTTCGCTACGCAAAGAACGCACAGCACTGATCGCTAATTGTTTGGCCCGCTCAATCCGATTAGGGGCAATGTCTTCCGCATTCATGGAGCGGGAAACATCCAAAGCCACAAAGACCGAAACACTCTTGCGCTCTACTTTTTCTTTCTTAGCCCCCAATTGAGGATTGGCCCAAGCAACGACCAAAAAAGCAATCGCTGCTAAAAGTAATACGAACTTAGCGGTGTGTTTGTATTGAGAGAATTGCGGCATCAATTGCTGCAGTACCGTCAAATGACCAAAGCGAGCCAATGCACGTTTGCGGGCACGCTGCGCCAGCCAAAACAGTAAAAACAATACTGGTAGCAGTCCTAAAAAATACAATAACTGAACCTCTTCAAATTGAAACATCGTTTTTTGTTTTTCCGCTGTTATGGAATCGCTCTAAAAATGGTGTACCTCAATAGTACCTCTAGTACCAAAATCAGCATCGCGATCCACACAAATACGTGAAACAATTCTTGGTAACGTTTAAATACCGTTACCTCTATTTCCGTTTTCTCCAGTCGATCAATTTCATCATAAATGTCTTCTAATCCTTGTTCGGATAACGCCCGGTAATACTTACCGCCAGTCATTTCAGCGATTTGTTCTAGCAATGCCTCATCAATTTCTACCCGAGCTAGTCCAAACATGTATTGTCCATCACTGCGTCGATTAACCGGTGTGAGGGCATCTCCATTGGTACCTACGCCAATGGTATACGTTTTGATTTCAAACTCACGGGCTATTTCTGCCGCGGTCTCCGGTTTCACATATCCGGCATTATTCACGCCATCCGTTAGCAGAATGACGATTTTACTTTTACTTTCACTATCTTTTAATCGGTTAACCGCCGTAGCAAGGCCCATTCCAATGGCCGTTCCATCTTCTAATAGTCCACACTCTAGATTGGCCAAAAAATCTTTGACTACTCGGTGATCTGTTGTCAATGGACATTGCGTAAAAGCTTCTCCAGCGAATACACTCAGTCCCACACGATCATATTCTCTTTTATCTACAAACTCGGTGGCAACTCTTTTACAAACCTCTAGCCGATCTGGTTCAAAATCTCTAGCCAACATACTACTCGAAAGGTCCATAACCAACATGATATCAATTCCTTCGGCTTTTACTTCTTCTTCCTGGAATAATTCACGTGGCCGAGCTAAAGCGACTACCAAAGCAATGAAGGCCAATATCCGCAAGATGGGTAGCAAAGCCCGAAGGCGTCCTTTCCAGCTGGTTGAGTTTTCTACACTCTTGAGGCTAGACATTTTCAAAGTCGCATAACGACTTTGGTGCTGCTTATAATACCAGTAGCCTATGATTGGCAGCAAAGCCAGCAAGAAAAAAAATGGCGGATGCAGAAAAGAGATATTTAGTAAAATACTATTCACAGTTGGGTTGCTTGTTTATGATTCAGTTGTTGCATTGTTTTCTTCACTTTCACCTTCTTCCTCTTCTTCTAAATCTACGGGGATTTCCTGCGTATCTTCTACAAAGGATTTCACCAAACTAAAAGCACTTTCGTGAAAATCAATTGGATATTCGGCTTTCGCAAATTTCACTAAATCTGATTTTTGTAGCAAATCTTTTAATTGATCATACCAATCTTCAATATCCAGATCTTGCAAATGTTTGAGTAAGTCAAAAGTCGTAGCTTCTAAAGCATTGACCCCATAACGGTTCTCAAAATATTCCCGAAGGATATAACTCAGCTCACTCTGATAGGTTTTATATGCTCCCTGACTCAGCCAGGGTTCTTTTTCTAGGGTTTCTAATTTTTGCAAAGCTAATTCGTGTGCTTTCAACTGCGGCACTATTGGTCCAGTTTCTACCTTTTGTCGTCTTCGACCTTTTACCAACCACCAGACTCCGAATCCAACTAATAATAAAGAGACCAAAATCAATAAATAAGGCAGCGCATCTTCCAGGCCTACCTGTTCTTTAATAATATCTTTAATCGGCTGAATATCTGTTGAGTCTGTCAATTGAACAGGATAGGGTATAACCGTTAGTTGCAAAGGGCGGGTATTCACAATTTGATCTCCTGCATTACTTGCAAAGGTCAATGGGATGGCAGGCAATTGATAAACGCCTGAATCAAAAGACGTCAGAATTATTTCTTGCTGAATATTATAAGGTGAGCGCGAAGCAGTATCTGCTGGATTAATTTGTTTTACTTCTAGTTTTTCAAGCTCTTCTAAGGCACCAAGACCAATATTTTTTAAGCGTACGCCATCTTCATGGCTAATACTGATGGTCAGTACCACTTCATCTCCAATTAGAATTTCGGCGCTATTTAGATTA
>CAXIDD010000080.1:0-12662 GCA_964021975.1 uncultured Saprospirales bacterium
AACTAATATTTGATTTCCTATTTATTGTCGTGCTAGTCTTCTACTGAGTATATCTTCCGCTTCGAAAACTACTATTGCTACAAATTTCGTAAAAAATAAGTAATTGCCGTGGTTTTCAGGGGATTATCTTTTCAGGGGCACCATATAATAGGAAGTTTTAGTGGTTTTAGTCATTTGATTTGAGCTTTTGAAGGAGGCCTAAGTTATTTGATTCATTTTTAATATTCTCCAATCTATGAAACAGGGTAAATCCTGCTTTTTCACTAACTTACCAAAGTTCAGTCCTTAGAAGCTATTAATAGCATAGTAAAATCTCATAAATGAATAAGACATGGCAAAAAAAATACCTTTATTTTTAGTTCTTGCAGTATTCGTAACTGCACTCTTTGCACAGCCAGCTAATGATAACTGCATAGATGCCATTCAACTAACAAACTTGAATGGTGCTTGTGTCGATTTTAATTCTACGATGGCTACTTTTGATCTGTTCATGAAAATTGGATATTATCTTTTCTATTAGTCCTTTGATGTATCTTAAGACAATGGTGTATACTTACCCCTTTCTACATTAATTACCTTTACTCCATGGACAATACTAAGGCACATTTAATCACACAAGAAGGCGATTTCAAAATATGGGTTCGCCAAAACGTACCTCAAGAAATAATAGATTTCTTAAAAACGGTAAGGTTTGGAACAGAGGGCGCTATTTATGAACATTTAGGTACCGAAGATCGGGTGGCACATATCCGGTCACCCTATTTAGCTTATGCGACTAAAAACGAACAGTTCGTCGCTTGTATGCTAATGAGTAGAATAGAAAGCCTGCAAAGTGGTCTGCCTTTAGACAGTTATTATATTCGATATTTTAGTGCTCATCCAGATTTTAAAGGACAGGGGATCACCAAGCGTTTAAGCGCAGTATTTATTGAAGCTTTTCAAGCACAATTACCAGATAATACCTTGTTGTATGCCGCCATGGAAGGTGGCAATAAACGCTCTGTAAGTATTGTGGAAAAAGTAGGTTTTACGAGTAAGAAGCCAGTTCAAACTTTTGGCTTTAGTCGTTTTTTTCCAAAAAAGAATCCGGCGATCGAACAACTTTTGGAGGAAGATGAAAGAGCTAAAATGCGCACTTTACTAAGTTCTTTTTATCAAAACTATACCATTTTCCATCAGCAGAATATTTTTCAAAAAGACCAATATTATGTCTTGCGAGAAGAAGGTGAAGTTGTGGCTGGTGTTCAAGTACACAAAACCGTTTGGCGCATTCAAAATATGCCAGGCTGGACGGGTAAAATTCTATTAAATGTAGTGCCCAGGTTACCCTTGTTGAATAAAATGATTAATCCCAATTGGTTTGAGTTTATCACTTTTGAAGGGATTTATTACCAAGAAGGGAAAGAGTCACAACTCTTTGCTTTAATGGAGGGTTTGCTGGCGCAGGAAAATTTAAAAACGGCTATTTTTTGGTTGGCAGCTGATAGCCCAATTACTAAAATGCTGAATGAAAAAGCAAAGTTAGGGATCATCCATGCCTTGGTAAAGGATACGGTGAGTTATATGACTTTTAATGGCAAAGCTTTATCTGCTGAAGCGCAAGAGGCTTTAGAACAATATCCGCCTTATATTTCTAGCTTTGACTTTATTTAGAAATCTTTATTCAAGAAATGGCACTTCTTTTTTGAACCACCCAAGACACTAAAGGACACCTAAGATTTTTGAACCACAGTAGGAATCATAGTTCCACATAGATTTTAAGACAAACCAATAAAACACTATGCCACCAAACAAATGAACTACCCAGAGACCCATTTCCGAAATTTCGGAGAGCGGTCTGCACTAACTATGGCTTCTAAAGCACAAGCTGGATCTAGTTCTACTTTAAAACGAGATTTCGAATAGATTTGCATGCCTTGAATGGCCTCGATGTGGATGATGAATTGCCGATTGATCCGGAAGAAAGTGTTTGGATTAGTCATTTCTTCCACCTTCTCTAGGGTATAATCTACCGGATGGCGTTTGCCTTTCCAAGTCATGAGATAGGCAATTTTATTTTCGGTGTAGAAGTAAGCCACATCTTCCATACTGATCAATTTGATCTGACTGCCAATTTTGACCATAAATCTTTTAGGCTTCTCTGGCTGGAGGAGTTTTTTGATTTCCTGATACTCGGAGGCAAAGGCTTTGCTTTTGGCAATGTCTACATACTTACCTATAGCTTTTTCTAATTCGGCCCGTTTAATAGGTTTGAGTAGATAATCTACGGCACTAACTTTAAAAGCCTGGAAGGCATAAGCATCATAAGCGGTGGTGAAAATGACTGGAATTTCAACATTAGAATGGTCGAAAATTTCGAAGCATGGGCCATCCGCGAGCTGAATATCCATCAACACAAAGTCAGCTTCAGCATCACTGTTAAACCATTCTACGGCTTGTTCTACAGTATCTAGCGGTCCGATAATTTCTACTTCGGCGTCAATTTCACGCACTAATTTTTCGATTCTTCTGGCCGCCGCTCGTTCATCTTCAATGATTAAAACTTTCATTGGCATTTTTTAATAAGGGTTGTATATTACTTTGGCAACGCGATAAATTTCGTTGCTAAGAGATCATATCAGTATCTATTAGCTTACTGGTATATCTTGATTTAATTAGGGGCAAACTTACCGAGAATTCCTGATTATTTTTCTTCACTTGTACTCGTTTATCAGACAAAAGGGCATAACGAGCAATAATACTAGAAAGACCAAAACTTGTTGATTGAGGTTTTTTGCGTTTAGGCTGCATGGTATTGCTGACCACTAACTTGCCTCTATCATCTTGGTTAATAGTAATTTGCAAAGGCTTTCTAGTGGAGACGATATTGTGTTTAATAGCATTTTCTACCAACATTTGAATACACAAAGGTGGTACATAAGCTTCGGTTTCTTTAGTTTGAATATTCAATTTTAGGTTGTCTCCAAAACGTTCTTGCAATAAATAATAATAATTTTGAACCATACTCAACTCTTCCTCCAGTGGAATGACCGTCTTGTCCCGATACTGTAGAATACTTCTATAAAAATCGGATAAACGCTCTACATAACTCACCGCCATATCTGGGCTCTCCTCAATAATGGCCACTAAAGTGTTAAAGCTATTGAACAGAAAATGTGGGTTGATTTGACTTTTTAAGGCTTCAAACTGACTTTCTATTTTTTCTCTTCTTAGGTTAGATTCTTTCATTAGGCGCCGCTCTCGAGTCCGCAAAGACAAGTAAGTGATCCAAACAATAAAGACTATTGTAGAAAGTATAAACCAAGCTTGTTGCCAGAAGGGTGGACGAATCGTAAAGCTATAACTTTGGCTCGTTTCCGGGGCAAAATAATTATTAGCTGTTGTACCGATGGTAAAGGTATAGTTTCCTGGATTTAGATTGACATAGTTAACTTCTTGATCTCGGGTATAAACCCAATCATCATCTAGACCTTCTAGTTTATAACGATATTGAAGTGCATCCGGAGCTGTTAACCAAATGCCTTTAAAGTTGAATAGGAAGGTGTTTTTATAATAAGAGAATCGATTTTTTTGTGTAAAATCAATAGTACTTCCATTAACATTGATTTCATCAAGTGTAGTTTGTGGGCTCACTCGGAAAGCCTCACTTGGAGCAATGTATTTTAAAGTTTGTTCTTGTCCACTGAGCCAAATATCTCCATTAGGAGCTTGACTGAAAACATTAAGATTAGGTTCGAGCTTACCCAAACCAATGTTTTCATCATAGTAAATAACTGCTTCAGAATTGGGATCGAATAAATCAATTCCTCCGGTATGCACTAATAGAATATTGCCTTTTGGATCAGTAGTAAGGCTATTGATATTCAAATTACGAAGACCATCTTCTATTCCAAAAGAAAGGAATGTTTCGCCATCAAATTTGATTAAGCCATTATTAGCGCTGGTAAACCAGATGTTTCCATCCAAATCTTCTGTTATCGAATAAACGGTATTAAAGGCGATAGAATCAGTCCCTTTAAAGTAGCTGACTTGATCCTCCTCTATCAGATTGATTCCCTCACTATCCGTACCCAGCCAAACTCGATTTTTACTATCAACAAAAACTTTATAAATAAAGGTGGCATTGAGCTGCGGCTCCTGTTCAAATCGATGGTAAGGGATCATTTCGGAAGTAATGATGTCTGCCCCTAGGTGGAATTCAGTTACTCCAGCCAAGGTGCCAACCCAGATGTGCTCTTGATTGCCATCAATAGAAAGTACACTACCATCGACCAGGCCATCTTCTGTTGTGAGGTGACGTATTTTTTCATCGCTAGGACTGTAAATATAGATCCCCTCCCCAAATGTACCTATCCAAAGATTACCTCTTGGGTCTTGGTAAAGCGAAAGGATGTTGGCCTGGATTTCTGGAAATTTACGCTCATACTTAAATTGACCATTTTCACTTTTGAGTTGAAAAACTCCCGTTTGGGTGCCTAGCCATAATTGATCGTTTACATCGGTCAGAAGCGCTTGGATTTCTTTGACTTCAGGACTTATTACTGGTATAAAATCGAAGCGCCGATTGGTTTTTAAAATATTTAAGGCATTGCTTAGTATCCATAGGTTGCCTTCTTGATCTTTATGTAAATCAAGGATTCGGCCAATACTTAGGCCATCGATTTCACTGAAAACTTGATAAGTTTTGGTTCGTAAATCATACTGAATTAAACCTTTTCTCTCCGTTCCAATCCAGATTTCCCTTTCGGGGAAAACGGATAGACTATTGATTACTCCATAGTCCCAGTCTTCGATCAATACCTGTTCCTGATTGGAATTGGGGTCCCAATAGTATACACCATTATCATAGGTGCCAATAAAAAAACCATCTTGGCCATCGCTTTCCATGGTCCGAATAACATTTGCTGGTAATCCTTCTGCAAGGGTGATTTTTTGAATGATTGCCCCTGTTTCAGTCAACTGCAAAGTATTAACGCCACGATCTGTAGCCAGATAAGCCAAACCAGTACTATCCAGTGACATTTGGTAAAGGTCATTACCTGAAAGGCCATCTTCCACTGTGAAGTTATAGGTGCTATCCGGTGTTAAAACGTAAAGTCCCTGTCCATAAGTGGCCAACCATATTTGGTCTTTATATTCCACAATGCTACGAATTGGACTGTATAAGCCTGAAAGACCTGTTAACGTAATGGGTTGTAGATCGCCAGAGAAGGTAGGCGAAAAGATTTGGCCGTTTGCAAAAGCAACCCATATTTCGGCCTTTTCTGTTTCGTAAAGGGTACTCACTGCTATGCTTGCAAAAGAGCTGTCTTTTGGTAAGTCATAAGCTTTATATTCTAAGCCATCGAAGCGATAAAGCCCTTGGTCTGTTCCTATCCATAGGTAACCAAAAGAAGATTCAAAAATTTTACTAGCAGTAAGATCCCCTAGTAAATCATTAGCAGTAGAGGGCAAGAAATTAGGTTGTTGGGCAAAGCTGTATTGTCCAATCCCACAGAATAGAATTAGTAAAATTACCCGATTAACTTTGTGCCAGCTTAGCGTCAATTTGTATTTGTATTTCTTCTGCAATTTTTTGATTCACAATTTTGGGAATCATGATATTATGGTCTTCTAATAATACTGAAAAGTTCGCATTAATTTGCAATATACCTGATTGAATCTTGATGGTGCTTTTTATTATTCGCTCTCTAGTTACACCATGTATCGTTAATTTTCCTTTTGCTCTGACGGTAAAAGTACCCTCTTTTCTAAAATCAAGATCTTCAATAATGTTACCTACAAATTTAGCTTCAGGGTAAATGGAGCTTTCCATGTAATTGGTGTTGAAATGCTGCCGTTGCAAGGTAGAATTGAAGCCTTCAAAACTGGTAATCGGGATATTGAACTTGAATGACTTTCGGGCAGGGTCAATAATCGCCTGTACACTGCTGGACCTCGCATTAATAAGCTCCAATGGGGCACGAGACGACAGTGCCACATTACCACGTATAACGCGATAAAAGCTTGTTTGCGAGAGGACGGTACAGGGTAATAAAAAAAGTAATGAAAAAGTAATGAAGTTCCTCTCAAACGGTTTCATACGACAATACTAATAAATGCGATTCAAGCATTCAACTATTTAATAAGAAAAATAAAAATTTAACTTCAAATAAATATTTAAGCTAAGAATAGGCTGTTTATTGGGCTTTAGGAATGATTTATTCCGGTGTAGATCTTTTTAGGTAGACTTGCAAAACCAAATTTCAGCCACTGGATACTACATTTTTACTCGTGAGAACTAGGGAATATGCTGGAGAAAAATAGTTCGTGTGTTTAATGTTAAAAAAAATTAGATGGCTGAAGTGTTAAACTTTAGCTATCTAATTTCGAAAGGCCGTAAAGGTTTTTCCTTCCTGCTTTTTAAACGATTTAGAAAAATGAGCTGGATCATCAAAACCTAATTCAAATGCAATTTCTTTCATGTTCCAATCGGAATATAAAGCCAGCCTTTTGGCTTCTAATATCAGTCTCTTTTGGATAAAATCCTTAACGGAATAACCAGTTTCGCCTTTAATGACCTCATTGAGGTAAGCACTACTTAAGTTTTGTAATTGCGCATACTTCTGCACTTGGTGTACTTTTTTAAAGTGGGACTCCAAGTCCTTTTTAAAGGTCCTAACAATGCTTGCTTTTCGAGAATCAAGTTGGTCATTCTCTAGATATTGCTGTTGTTTAATTCGCTTAAGATGGACTAATAATATTTTTAAATAAGCACCGATGATATCTAGGCTGCTGGAATCTTTTTGGCTTTCTTTCTGAATGGATTGAAGAACTTGTTTTACATTGATAAGTTCTGCTGCTGGAATGGTAATGGGGGGCGCTTCATCGCAATTGAAAAACAAGTCAAGTTCGGATAGATAGTTTAGGCTTACGCTGTAGCGTTGTAAGAAGGCCACTGTAAATAATAAAACTAAGCCTTTGGGAGCCGATTCCAATTCCATATGATGGACCTGTTCTGGACTAAGCAAATAAAAAGTGTTTTCCCGTAAAGGGTAATCCCGAAAATCTACATGGTGGATACCCTGCCCTTTTTCAACAAATAAGATGGAGTAGAAATCATGTCGGTGTGGTAGCTCCTGCTTTGAGGGCTGTTCCATTTCAATAGAAGTCATACTCTTCAATACAAAGGGGACTTCTAAAGTAACTTTTTGAATGATGGGACCTGTTTCGCTCATATAATTGACTTCCTTTTTTAGAACAACTGCCAGAGCAAAAGAAAGGTTTAATAAAGATAGGTCTACCAAACTTAAATGGTTTGGTAGACCTGTTTAGAACATATTCAAGATAACTGCTTAGCTAGTTGGAATAGAGATCCAATTAGAGCTATAGCTCTTATTACAACCACGATCCCGAAGTACAATCTTAACCCGAGCAGGTGGTTTTTGACCTTTTTTGACCGCAAACCAAATGTCTTTCATGTCTGCTGCCTTTCCTAAAGCACAAAAACCATAGATTCTTTGATTCTTTTCATTGTAGATATCTACCCAAGATCTAGACGCACTGGCATTTTGTCCACAAGCGGGTAGTGTTGGAGCAGCGGAGAATAAAAGATTCGGGAAATTAGCATAATTGTATACCGGAATTCTATAGCGTGTAAAATCACCACTTGGCTGTACGCTTGCTAATTTGATTTTAGGGTTGGGTACACTAGTTGGGCAAATAAAAGTGACTGGAGGTGTTTTACCACAATCAAATAAAACACCGATTCTACCTATTCGGATAACGTCTCCTGGTTGCATTACTAATTTGAAACCAACGGTTTTATAGTCGTTGCCACAGGCAAAACCACCACCAAAAGCACTAGCGTTGTGACTACCAGCATTAAAAAGATTGGTTGGATCATCTAAGCGTACGGTACCCTGGAAAGGTTTAGGCCCTTGAACAATGCGTTGCTGAGAAATGTACGTTCTCCGTCGACTATTGTTTGGACTGGTTTGTACAGAATAAATCATTTGTAGTCCTGTGATCTTCCCACTTGGATAACCTGGCTTAAAAGGAAACTGGGCCCAAATGAAATCTTTTTCTGTAATGGGTTTAGGAGACACACATTTGATGTAAAGTTGGCCACCTTTTACATAGTATTTAACCTTATTGGTTATTTTATGATTTGGCTCTCGTACCGAACCCTTTTGTACACTGATGGAAAGTACCTCCTTACAGTTACTAGGATTTGCTTTGAATTGAGGCTTGATCTGACGAATGGCACTATTCGTTCTAACTTGTGCATGACTAACACAACTGATACTTAAAAATAGTCCTAGGATTAAATAATTGAAGATTTTCATGTTTTTTGAATTAAGGTTTATTGAAGCGATTTTAGGTGCTTCCTAATATATTTACATGAATAGGTGTTTGGAGGAAAAATAATATGACCCTTCTAATTTATTTTTTTGAATAATTATGGATTAATTTAAAGCGCTGTAAGAGCAAAACAACTCAGGTGAATTAAATATAGATGCAATGATTAGTGTAGAACAAGCCCTACAAATTCTAAAGACACATACCGTTGATTTTGGAACCGAAGTAATACCCCTGCAAAACAGCATACATCGAGTTTTAAAGGAAAAACTGTATACGGATCGACCTTTACCACCATATGATCGGGTAACTATGGACGGTATCGCCATTCAATATGCTAGCTATCAAGCGGGGCAACGCGATTTCCCAATTGCCGGAATAGCCGCTGCTGGAATGCCCCAAAAACATCTGGCTGATCCCACCAAATGCTTAGAAGTGATGACCGGGTCAATCATGCCAACCGGACTGGATACGGTCATTCAGTACGAACATATGAACATCAAAGACCATATTGCTCAGCTACTGGATAAACCGGTGAAAGCCCAACAAAATATTCACTATAAAGGAGAAGATCGACGGCAGGGAGAACTGGTAGCTTCCATCAATCAGAAAATATCGGCTGCTGAGATAGGTTTGGCTGCAAGTATTGGTAAGGCTCAAATTCAGGTAGCCAAACTGCCTAAAGTGCTGGTGATTTCCACTGGAGATGAATTGGTTGAAATAGATCAACAACCTTTAGCGCATCAGATCCGACGTTCTAATGTTTATCGCATCCAGGCTACTTTAAAAGCTTATGGCATCCAGGCGGATACTTGCCATTTATTGGATGATAAGCAACAGATCGTTGAAAAATTAACGGAATTTATTCAGGCCTACGATGTTATTATGCTCAGCGGAGGTGTCTCCAAAGGCAAATTTGACTTCTTACCAGAAGCTTTGCAAGAGGTGGGCGTCACGCAGTTATTTCATCGCATCAAGCAAAAGCCTGGAAAGCCACTTTGGTTTGGGCAGGTAGAAAATGGCTGCACGGTTTTTGGATTTCCAGGGAATCCGATTTCTTCCTTTTTGTGTTTTCATCGGTATTTTAAGGTTTGGTTGGATTTATCCCTTTACGGGAAAGCGGAAACACCACCTTACGCTATGTTGACCGAGGATGTGACCTTTAAACGAGACTTAACTTATTTTTTAGAGGTCAATTTAAGCTATTCGAAAGAAGCCAGAATCCTGGCCCAACCTAAAAAAGGCAATGGCTCGGGTGACTTAGCCAATCTGGTAGAGGCGGGCGCTTTCATTGAATTGCCGCAGGGAAAAGATCTGTTTAAAGCTGGGGAAATTTATCCAGTTTATGTTTATCGGTAGCGGTCAAATTTAGAGGAGGTGAAACAGGATTTTCAGAATTGGCTTGAATCTAAGCCAATTCTAATTCTTAGGGTTTTGTTGCTCTGTTCGTTTTAATTAGAATAGGGGTAATGCATCAAATATAAGGCTGTGCTCAAAAAAAATAACAAACAATTGCGATTAATTCCCTACGCTCACCCTGCCCTAAAGGGGATCTGCGCGCTTGGCTTCCTTTAGGATTGAGGTGCGGGCGGGAGAAATAGCCTTACATTAATAGCACCACCAGAATAGGGTTCAGTAACTTTGGTAAAGTTGAGCGACCCAACTGTCAATCGATTGATTAATATCTAGGCCATTGATAAAAAATCAAATTACGACACCCAGATAGGAAGCTTATGCTTTACACCCTTACTAAAAGGGTGTTTTTATAGTAATTTTCTTATGTTTAGATTTCCAGAACTTATTGTTTAAGGATTCCAAAGCCAAGCCCCACAAGTCTTCGTAAGGGATAATCTCGGTTTCGTATGCTTGATGAGTAGTGTCAAAAGAAATATTTGATAACTTTTTTCGCAGTTCCTCGGCCCGTCTTCTGGAGCCTGTCTGGTGGAAGTCGGCTTCCACGATTTTTAAGAGCATTCTGATAAAACAATTACTACGATAAGTTTCATCCTTTTTCAAATATCGGTAACAATATAGACTTACCGCTTCCATCCTATCGATAGCCTCGTCATAGCGTTTATAAAGCAAGAGAAAAAGAAGCTGAATAATTAAAACTGGGACATTGCGCATTTGTTTATCCCGTGAAAATAAGGGGACTTCGTTTAAGAATTTATTGATTTTATATTTACTAGGAGCTACCCCTTTTATTCTATTCATGCTGATTAGATAATTGATGTAAGCTTCGTATAATTTCCATATTTCTTGGTAGTAAGGAGTTAAATTTTGGAAACCTTTATGATTCATATGACTAATTAGTAATTCATAGGCTTCTTGATAGGCTTTAGAGTGGAGCTTAACTAAAAAGAGTAGACTATTTTTTGAGTTCCAATTTACTCCACCCGCTTCAGTATATTTCAAAGAACTCAAAATTAGTTCTTCAGCTGCTTTAAAATCTCTCTTTTGCCAGTACATTTGGGAAAGCCAATCTCTGAAAATGCTTAGCCCTCGAACAGAATAAGTGGCTTCTGCTGAAAAATAAGTAAGGGCTTCGGAGGCAATATTAATCGTTTCTTCAATTTCTCCAATAGCAGATGCCCGATTTATTCTAATCAAATAATAGGGAATTTGTAGTCGAAAGGAGTCAAACTGGTCCGCTAATGGGTTTAATTCTTTAATGTAATCTAATGCAATAGCGTTGATCTCTTCAATATTTTTATGCTTATTGTTGTAGTATAAAATTTGTAAACTGCCATAGTATTCTTCCGCTTTTGCTTCAGCTTGGTAAAGTGACAAATACTTGTTGTGAAGTGCGCTGTAATGTTTGAATTGTTTATGATTAAATTCTACCGTAGAATAATGCGCCTTTAATTGCCGAGTAGCTTCTATGACCAACAGCGAAAAATTATACTTGATAGCATTTCTGAGTATTTTTTTAAAAAGGTAATTATAATTGATATGCGCTCCTTTTCCTGTTAATATCTTCGCCACTGCTAACTCCCGCCAACCATTATAGTAGGCTTTCCTCAAGCCATCATATTTAGTCTGATTAAGATCTATAAAAAAGGAAGTATTGTAGAGCCGATCCGTTAGGCGTCTTTTTAACTCTTTATAGTTGCGTTCATCTGGTGTACTTTGATAAAAAAAGGCTGCTGCTTCCTCATCATTTTTGATTTCACCGGAGCTTAACTTTTCATAAAAGTCTTGCACCATGGTTTTTCGGGTAGGTAGATTACCAATAACTTCAATCGTTTTGACTTTGTTGCGATTGACAACAGAGACAAGTTCCAGTAGTTTGTTCATCAATTAAGGGGTAATGGGGGTTTAATTAATTGCCTATGTGTGTATTTGCCAGTAATTATAAGGATAATAAGATAAAGTTCAAAATATTTGCATTTTATATGTTGTAAGAAAGAAAGTTTTTATCATAGCTTTATATATTGATTATCAACGATTTGTATTAAGAGTAAAGTTGTTTCTTCCATTTTTTCTCATGGCTTATTGCATGGATCTGATAAGTTAAAAGCAGGGTTTACCCTTTAGATTTGTAGTGTAATCATTAACAACCTTATTTCAGATACACACTCAAAAATTAAAATTATGAATGCTGTTTTATTACTTGTCTCCCTATTGGGAGGGTGGACTCCTTTTGATGCTAATGCAAATAGTGTTGTAAAAGATATAATAGGAGTATGAATAAAAAATTAGTTAAAGAAAATTAAGTTGTAATATTTTGGTGTTTAAATAAAAAAAATATTTAATAATCAATTAGTTATGATTTTTTATATAAAAAAAATATAAATCTTCTGTTGTTTAATTAGCAAATTCTGATAAGAAAAATACACAAGCATATAGGTACATTTGTACAAGAGGATAGATCAGTATGCTGGTCATAACTACTTAGGCTTAAAAACGACGAACTACAGGAGTAATACTTTCGAAAAGTACTTTTCTATAAATAGGATACGACATGGATAGCTTTTGCAAAGCCATCCAGTGAATACCCCTGTCTGATATGCTCGGAAACGGAGATCATTCAGGGAAATAAACCGATAAAAATAGGACTTATGTTGGTTTGCATTCTGCTGAGGATGCACAATATAACAATATGTATACAAGGATGAGTTGTTTTATCTTTTAATCAATCAATATTTTAAAAATGAAAAAGAAAACATTATTATTTTCAATTATTTGCTTTTGTTTCATGCTTTTTACCGCTTGCGAAAAAGAAGATGAAAATATCTCAAGACCAACTCTAGTTGATCAACTTACAGAAGATTATCTCACGTCTTTTGACCAACTGGCAACTGATTTTAAAGACTCAAATG
>CAXIDD010000081.1:0-12642 GCA_964021975.1 uncultured Saprospirales bacterium
TAACCTTCTTTATCGGATACAACCCTAAATGATTGTCCTTGCACCTGAATCAACAATTCGGCACCTTCTACCTCATCGCTTTCAAAACGCTTGAAGTTGTTGTAAAAAGTTTTTAACCGGGATTGTCCTTCCAAAATCTCAATCCGAGGATCTTGTAAGACCCTTCCTTTAACATAAAATCTATTTCCATTAGCGTATCCAAGGTAGTTTTGGATAGAAATTTGTCGTCTAAACTTTAATGTTTTTTTGACCTTCCGGAATATTTTTTTAGCCTTACTACTCGACATATTGCCGTACTTTGAGATGACAAAAAAATAAACAACTTTTTTATCACCTTGAGAATTAGAGGGAATATTTTAATCTTTATTAGCCAATTGACCACAAGCCGCGTCAATATCTTTGCCCCTTGATCTTCTGAGCGTAGTCATTACCCCTTGATCAATCAAATATTTTGCAAAACTATTAATTTGATCTTCCTCCGCTTTCAGAAAATCGGCCCCATCAATTGGATTGTATTCGATGATGTTTACTCTTACTGGAAATTGCTTACAAAGCTTAGTTAGTTTTTTTGCATCTTCAATACTATCATTAAAGTTGTTGAAGGCGATGTATTCATAACTGATGCGATTCCGCGTTGTTTGATAATAATAATGAAGTGCATCCATCAGTGTTTCCAGATTATTCTGCTCATTGATGGGCATAATGTTATCTCGCTTCACATCATCCGCAGCGTGCAGAGACAGTGCTAAATTCACTTTACTTTCATCATCCGCCAAGCGTTTGATCATTTTCGCAATTCCTGCCGTACTGATGGTAATTCTACGGGGCGACATATCCAGACCATAGGGCTTAGTAAGGTGTTGAATACTTTCCATCACCTCTTTATAAGCCAATAATGGCTCTCCCATTCCCATATAGACAATATTGGTAATGGGGTGCTCATAATGTTCTAGACTTTGCTGGTTGACCAACACGACTTGATCATAGATTTCTGCGGCATCTAGGTTACGAATCCGTTTCATTTTACCCGTCGCACAAAATTTACACGTAAGGCTACAACCCACCTGAGAAGATACACAAACGGTAAATCGTTTATCTCCTGGTACCGGAATTAATACGGATTCAATGAGGTGGCCATCATATAGCTTAAAGCGCGACTTAATGGTACCGTCACTACTGTGTTGCACTTTGTCTAATACAATGGCATTAATGGTAAAGTGATTCGCCAAATTTGCTCGAAAAGCTTTGGACAGATTGGTCATTGACTCAAATGAATGCGCTCCTTTTTTCCACAACCACTCGTGCACTTGCTTGGCTCGGAATTTTTTTTCTCCCAAATCTACCACCGCCTCCGTTAGGGCTGCTAACGACAATTTCCGAATGTCCTTTTTCTTTTCTTCTTGTTGCATTTTGCAAAGTTATCATTCTTCTTGATGAAGTGCTATACATTTTGTAGCCAACCAAGAGCGTTCTGCCTCATTTAAGGCGGGCGCCAGTCTTTCAAACACCTTTGTATGATATTGGTTGAGCCAATCTAACTCCTGCTCCTCCATTAAAGCCACATTAATTAGACTTTGTTCAATTGGAAAGAGTGTCAAGGTTTCAAAGGCAAAAAATGGTCGACCTTCCTGCTTGCACTCCGTCTCTACACAAAGTATTAAATTTTCTATCCGAATACCATATCCATCGGTTTTATAATAGCCTGGCTCATTAGAAAGTATCATCCCGGGTTTGAAAGCCGTTCTAGCTCTTGGAGAACAACTTTGTGAGGAAATTCCTTGTGGTCCTTCGTGTACATTTAAAAAAAAACCAACTCCGTGCCCTGTTCCATGCCCATAATCTTTACCGCTTTTCCACAGGTGCATCCTAGCCAATACATCTAATTGCCCACCGTTGGTACCTGCCGGAAACTGAATAGAATCTAAAGCGATATGTCCTTTTAAGACTTGCGTATAGGCATCTTTTTGTTCCTGTGAAGGTGTGCCCAAAGCAATGGTCCGTGTAATATCGGTGGTGCCATCCTGGTATTGTCCTCCAGAATCTAAGAGCAAAAGCCCTTCTGGCTTTAGAATAGCACTAGTAATTTCATCTGGTCGATAGTGAATAATGGCTCCATTTCCAGCATAACCAACAATGGCCGCAAAGCTTTCGCCGTAATAAAGATTTTGCTGACTTCTAAATAGTTTCAATTGTTGGGCACAATCATATTCTGAAATAATGCCACTGGGTAACACCTCTTCTAACCAGCGAAAGAACTTTACCAGGGCAACACCGTCCTTAACCATTGCTTTACGTAAATTATCTACTTCGGTAGAATTTTTAATGGCCTTCATTTGCTCCACTAAGCGGTTGCCAACTTTTTTGATTTGAGGATCAATCTGTTCTAATAAGGTCAAATTCAAAGAAGGCTCTACCAATAATTTACTTGTCGAATTCATTTGGGAGAGGTACCCTTTAATGGCATCATAGTCTTTTAGTAGTACATGATCTAATGCCAATTGTGCGGTCAATTCTGAATTAACCTTATTGGTGTCCAGGAATAAAAGTGTTCGTTCTTTTTCAATTAAAAGGTAAGCTATAAATACTGGGTTAAAAGGAACATCATGGCCACGTAAATTCAGCAACCAGGCAATATCATCCAACTGAGTTAATAAATAATGATCTACTTGTTGCTGTACTAAAAGCTGTCGGACTCGCTTTAGTTTAGCGGCACGGCTTTCACCTGTATACTGCAAATCTAATTCGAAGATGGATCCTTTTGGTAAAGGAGGACGATCTTGCCAGATTTCACTAATCAAATCAAAATCGTGGATAATATCGATATTTTTATTGCGCAGCGCTTTAGTCAGGCGTTGCCATTGTCCTTTGGTAAAGAGCCGGCCATCCATACCCAAACGACCTGACTCAGGTAGCTGTTCATTCAACCAAGATAGATATTCAGGTTGGGACATATTACGCATAGGATGTAAATCAATGGAAGAGCCATTAAGCTCTTTTTCAGCTTGAATAAAATAACGAGAATCCGTCCAAAGTCCTGCTTTTTCAGCCGTTACAATTACTAAGCCCGCTGATCCTGTAAATCCACTCAACCAGGCACGGGATTGCCAATGCTCCGCTACGTACTCACTTTGGTGAGGATCATTACTGGGCAATAAATAAGCATCAAAGCCCTTTTTACGCATGGCCGTCCGCAATTGATTAACTCGATTTTTTATATCCATAAGCTATCTTTCTGGGTTCTTCTCCAAAAATTCCTTTACATTTAAAGCGAAGTGAAATTCGGCAAGATTTTTGCTAGGCTTGACGAAACCTTCTACAAAAGCAACCGTTAATGTAAGTGATTGTCTTTTATTTTTAAGTAGGAGCGCAAAAATAATGATCATCTATGATCGAACAGATTATTAATTAATTTGCGCTTCTACTTAAGCCAAAATACGTAATTTAAATAGCTTCTAATATACTATATTCTTCATGAGGACTAGCATATCGCAAAAGCAAAGTCAGATTCAAAAACTTTCTCCCCAACAGATTCAATTGATGAAACTGTTGCAGATTCCAGTTGCTATGCTGGATCAAAGAATCAAAGAAGAATTAGAAGCCAATCCCGCTTTAGAAGAAGGAAACATACAAGAATCTACAGAACAAGATTTTGAAAATTCAGAAAATGAAGACTTTGAAACGGACGTCCGAGAAGAGACCTACGAGCTAGACGATTACCTCAGTGATTATATCGAAGACGATCCTGCTTCTTACCAAAAAAGCTCTAATACTTACAATCCGGATGAGCCAGATAAGACGATTCCAATAGCCGTTGAACGAAGTCTCAACGAATACCTAGACCAACAACTAGGTTTGGTTAAATTCGAAAACCCGGAGGATAAGTTAATCGCCATACAAATTATTGGGAGCATCGATCAAGACGGTTACCTAAGACGAGCGCCCATCTCAATTGTAGACGACTTGATGTTTGCTCATAATATTTTCATCAATGAAGATAGGGTACTTGAAGTATTGAAAACCGTACAAAAGTTTGAACCACCTGGGATTGGTGCCCGTGACTTACAAGAATGCCTGATTATTCAGCTTCAACAAAAAGAAGAAAATTGGACGATTCACGATGAGGCGGAACCAGAGACGATCCAATTGGCCATCAAAGTTATTGACAAATATTTCGATGCTTTTTCGAAGAAGCACTTTGACAAATTGATGCGGCAATTAGACATTGATGAAACGGAGTTGAAGGCCATTATGAATGTCATCTTGACACTAAACCCTAAGCCTGCAAGTGGTTATTCTTCTGGGAATATATCACGAGCCAATCAGTATATTATCCCTGATTTTATCATTGAAAATAAAGATGGAGAATTAAGTTTGCGCCTAAACGTACGCAATGCGCCTGAGTTACGCATCAGTGATCATTTTCGTGAAATGTTAACCGCACAAGCCCGAAAGGAAAAGAAAAAGGCCACAAAAGCACAAAAAGAAACGATTCAATTTGTCCGCCAAAAAGTAGATTCTGCACGTTGGTTTATTGATGCCATTCGTCAAAGACAGGAGACGCTGTATAAAACGATGTATGCTATTCTGCAGTATCAATATGATTTTTTTCAGACGGGGGACGAGCGCAAGCTCCGTCCAATGATCTTGCAGGATATAGCCGATATTACAGGCTTGGATGTTTCAACGGTGTCTAGAGTCGCTAACTCCAAATTTGTACAAACAGAGTATGGCACCCGTTCTTTAAAAAGTTTTTTCTCCGAATCATTACAGAATTCGGAAGGAGAAGAGGTTTCCACATTAGAGGTCAAAAATATTTTAAGCGAAGTTGTTGATCAGGAGAACAAGCGCAAACCACTGTCAGACCAAAAATTGGCCACTATCCTAAAAGAAAAAGGTTATAAAGTAGCCCGACGCACCATTGCTAAATACCGAGATCAACTTAATATCCCAAAGGCCAGTTTACGAAAGGAGTTATAATTGATCCAAAGCTGCACGAAGCACTTTACACGCTTTTCTGATTTCCAATTCTGTAATAACTAACGGTGGTGCTATTCGAATCGCCGAGCTATTAAATAAAAACCAATCTACTATCACACCCTCTTGCAGGCAATACTCAATCACTTTCTTAACCTCATCAAAGTCTTCTAGCTGTACGGCCATTAATAGTCCAGCACTCCGAATTTCCCTGATTTTGGGATGCTCCAATAAATTTTTAAACAGTTGTTCTTTCTCCTTAACTTGATCAATATAATCGGTAGTCAATAAGATTTGTAAAGCAGCAAGTCCGGCTGCACAAGTGACTGGATGACCACCGAAAGTAGTGATATGCCCCAACACAGGATCATAACTCAAGACCTCCATTATCGCCTGGTTCGCCACAAAGGCACCGATAGGCATTCCGCCGCCCATAGCTTTAGCTAATAATAAAATATCTGGTACCACATCGTATTGTTCGAATGCAAAAAGGGAACCGGTACGGCCATACCCTACTTGAATTTCATCCAAGACTAACAAGGCTCCAACTTCTTCACAGCGTTTTTTTAGTGCCTTGAGGTAATTCGGACTAGGCGGCCGAACACCCCATTCTGCTTGCACCGTTTCTACAATTACACAGGCAGTTTTTTCTGTAATTTCCTGTAGACAGAAATGACAATCAAACTCAATATGCTTAATTCCTGGCAATAAAGGATGATAGGCTCTGGTAAACTCCTTGGGGTACATTAAACTGGCGGCACCTTGTGTCGTGCCATGATACGCTTTTTTACAAGCAATGATCTCAGCTCTACCGGTATATCTTTTAGCTAATTTCATAGCTCCTTCGGTTGCTTCTGTACCTGAATTCACGAAGTAAACACTGTTGAGGGAACTTGGTAATTGTTCTACTAATAAGTCGGCTAGTGCTATTTGAGGTTTGAGTAAGTATTCTCCGTAAACCATGGTGTGCATGTAAGCTGCACTCTGTTTTTGCACGGCAGCAACCACCGCAGGGTGGCAATGGCCCAGACTACTCACTGAAATCCCTGCAATTAAGTCCAAATAAGCCTTTCCAGCTGGATCATATAGATAGACACCACTGGCTTTTTCCACTTCAATCATTAGTGGAATATCACTGGTCTGGGCAATGTGTTGTAAAAAAGATTGTCGTAAACTCATCAATTAAGGGCTTTTGTCGCTTGGCATTCATCTAAGGAACAACCAAATTCAATTTTTCGCGTATATAATATCGTATTTCGTATAAAAAGGAACTTACCAAAGTGAATTGAGGTGTTTTGCTGTTAGCAAAACATTAAAATCTGACTAATTCCTTTTATCCAAATATTTTTTTGTGCATTTTTGAGTTATGGTTTTAAGTTTAGAAGCAATGTAAACAATATTGCCCAAAGCATAGGACCTTATAACCTATTCCATGAAACATGTATTTTCTATAGTGTTTATATTTTTTATTGGAGCGCTCGGCTGCAATAGGATAACCAAACCGCTTCCGAACTACGAAGTACATGGAATAGATGTCTCCCATCATCAAAAGGCAATTCTTTGGGATAGCATTGCAAAAAGTCCTATCAATTTTGTTTTCGTAAAAGCATCCGAAGGAATAACCTTACAAGACAGCCTCTTTCAGTACAATTGGGCTTCTATTAAGCGTATTGGTCTTTACAGAGGTGCATATCATTTTTTCAGACCTGGATATTCTGGTAAAGAGCAAGCGGCTAATTTTTTAGCACAAGTCAAAATAGAGCCTGGTGATCTTGCTCCTGTTTTGGATGTAGAGGTTTTAGATGGTGTATCCACCGTAAAACTATTAAAGGAAATGTATGCGTGGATCTACCATGTAGAGATCGCTACCGGTATTAAGCCGATCATTTATACCAATCAAAAGTTTTATAATGACCACATTGCGGGATATTTTGAAACCTATCCGCTTTGGATAGCTCGCTACAATACCAAGACACCTTATTTAGTAGATGGCAGGAAATGGGATTTTTGGCAGTATGGTAACCGTGGTCGAATTAATGGCATTGAAGGAAACGTAGATTTCAATGTATTTACCAGTGATATTCCTCAATTAGAATCTTTTTGCCTTTCCGCTCCTTTGGTCCAGTTAGGCCCCTAAAAAACTATTTAGACAGATTATATTAAATATATCGCGCCTCAGGGTACCTCTCTACTTTTTTTAAAACTAAAGAACACTGTTCATAAAATTATCTCTATTTTTAAGTATAAACCGAACTCTAATAAGTATTTATATATCCCAAAATAAGATTCAAAATGGGCGTAAAAGAAAGGAAGCTCCGCGAAAAAACTAAGTTGAGAAAAAAAATCATCAAATCTGCTACGAAGCTATTTCTAGAGCAGGGCTACGAAGGTGCAAGTATACGGATGATCGCAAAAGACATTGAATACAGTCCAGCAACTATTTACCTACACTTTAAAGACAAACAAGCACTGTTTAGTGTCATCATTGAAGAGGCCTTTTCATTATTCAAACAAAATTTAGAAAATGCCAAGATCATTGCAGACCCATTATCAAGACTTCAAGAACTATGTAAACGCTACATCCGTTTTGCCCAAAAAGAACCCCTCTATTATGAGCTTATTTTTTTGGAGCGCGCAAGTAAAGATCAAGAAGGGAGTCATTTGCGGTATACCAAACTTACGCATGACCTTTTCATTCAAACCATACAAGAGTGCAAAAAGAGTAATTACTTCCTAAGTAAGCACCCAGAATCTTTAGGACTAACCATTTGGTCCTTCATTCATGGTTTAGCAACACTTGAATTGCAAGAAAGACTGGATTATGTAGATCCTTCGCAGCGCACAATTTTACTTGAAGAAACCCTCAAAACTTTCTTTAGTTTCTTAAGGTCCGTCTAATCTACCTAAGCGCACCTAATTATTAATCTAAATGATCTATTTGACACCTAATGTACAAGATAATTAGGTGCTTCATGAAATAATTTACTAGAACATGCGTACTTTTAAGTCGATTTTTATAGAATTGGTCATAGTGCCGTTTCAATGATGCGGTAAAAGCAGCAATGCTTGAACGCTTTCAAAGTGATTAGTATAAGAAAGCTTTAATAATGAAAACAACTTTTAGATCCTGTGGCTTACTACTGGTATGCTTCCTATTGGCATTTCCCATATTGAAAGCACAATCACAGGAATTCCCTACAATTACGACATCATTTAACAATGTGTCCATCAAGACTATTTTAGAACAACTAGATAGTCAAACTGAATACACTTTTTACTTTAAGCCCAGTGATATTTCTACTAGGCCTGTAAAAGGTTTTACTTTCCAGGATACACCGCTAGATGAGGTCCTCGATCAAGTCTTAGGCACCACCACCTTGGGCTTCATCGCTTATCGAGACAATGCGATTGTCATTCTACCCATTGAATTAGCGAATCAAGCATTTACTGCTGATTACTATAAAGCTAAAGAAGCTGCTAATGCGGAGGTAACCACCGAGCGGAAAGAGCTAAAGGTAGGAGATATCCGAAAATTATCGGTAGATGGAAATGCAACTGTCTCTGGTATCATTAGAGATGCCGAGACTAAGGAACCTATTATTGGTGCCTCTATTAGCTGGGAAGATTTAGAGATTGGTGCCATAACTGGTATTGACGGTGAGTTCTCTACCAAGATCCCTGCCGGTATCCACTATTTAAAAATTTCCTATTTAGGCTATGAAGACATCAATACCCCCGTACGGGTGCAAAGTGATGGTGAGATCCGACTTAGTATGGAAAAAGGAGCCATTGACTTAGATGAAGTCACCATTAGTGCCAATAAAGCCAACGAAAGTGTGGAAAGCGTACAAATCGGTGTTGCCAAAGTTGATGTAGAGTCTATCAAAAAGAACCCCGCCTTGATGGGGGAGGCAGATGTTGTAAAGACTTTATTGCAGACAGCAGGTGTTACCACCGTTGGAGAAGGAGCAAGTGGCTTTAATGTACGTGGTGGTGATGTAGATCAGAACTTAATCTTAATGGATGAAGCTATCCTATTAAACTCTTCTCATGCTTTAGGATTCTTTAGTTCTTTTAATACGGATTTACTCCAAAATGTAGAGCTATACAAAGCCAATATGCCAGCACAATTTGGTGGTCGTTTATCCTCTGTAATGGATGTTGAATTAAAAGATGGTGACTTTGAAGAATTCAAAATCCGAGGTGGTGTTGGCCCAATTACCAGTCGTATTAGCCTAGAAGGACCAATTGTAAAAGACAAAGTAGCCTTTTATGGTGGTTTCCGTTCCTCCTATATTAATTGGTTATTAAATTTAGTGGATAATGTAGAAGTCAATGGAAGTTCCGCTTTTTTCTATGATGCCAATTTTGGATTAACCGCTCGCATAGGTAAAAAGAATACCTTAAGTATGTCTGGTTATGGATCACAGGATGAGTTCATCTACAATGATGAGTTTGGCTTTGATTACAGTACTTACGTGGCACAAGCCAACTTAAAAAGCACCTTTGGAGAAAAACTTCTATCTAAGTTTTCTGCCGTTTACAATACTTATAATAGTAACCGATTTGATATTGGAGGAATCAATGGCTCTCGCCTAACCAACCAAGTTGATTATATTAAGCTTAAAGAGCAGTTGACTTATTCTCCTTCTACTAATTTCAGGATTGATGCCGGAGCTTCTGGTATTATGTATACCGTAAAACCAGGAGACATTGAGCCCTTTGACGATGAATCTTCTATTCTCCCCAGCACTATTGAGGACGAAAAAGGCTTGGAATTGGCTGGTTTTATTAACACTGAAATTAACCTTGGACGTGTCCTACAAATTTCAGCAGGTATCAGAGCAAGTATTTTTGATTTCTTAGGACCTAATACCGTAACCAACTACGAAAACGAAGACGCCCCAAAGGTCAACGAGATAACGGGCACTACTCAATTTGGTGAAGATGAGTCCATTGCGTCCTATACCAATTTAGAGCCAAGGGCTTCTATACGTTTACGGCTGGGCGAAAACGGTTCCGTAAAAGGAGGGTATAGCCGTACCGTGCAGTACATCAATCAGATCTTTAATTCTGATTCTCCAACCCCCGTTAGTCAATGGCAATTGAGTACCAATTACATCAAACCTACGACGTCTCATAATTACTCGGTTGGGTACTTTTTAAACCTGGATGACAACAACTGGGAAACTAGTTTGGAGGTTTATAGTAGAGACATAGACCAATTATTTGATTATAAAGATTTTGCTGTTTTATTAAACAATCCACAATTGGAAACGGAATTGGTAAACGGCATCGGACGGTCTTACGGTTTGGAACTTTCCCTTAGAAAGAAAGTAGGCAAAGTGTATGGAAGCTTTAGTTACACTCTTTCGCGTTCAGAGCGCTTAATTGATGACATCAACAATGGAAAATGGTATCCTAGTAACTTTGACAAACCACACGATGCGTCTTTTGTATTTAATTACCAACCAAACCGTAGAAACACTCTGACTATCAATTTTGTCTATGGTAGTGGTCGGCCGACTACACCTCCAGTTGGTAATTACCTGACAGATAATGGCTTGCTAGTACCGGTATATGCCCTTAGAAACTCCGCTCGTATTCCGGACTATCATCGTTTAGACATTGCCTATACTTTAGGAAAAGGCTATAAGAGAGATAAAAAATTCCAAACTAGTTGGACTATTGCAGTATACAATGTTTATGCTCGTGAAAATGCCTTTTCGGTATTCTTTACTCAAGGTGCCTTCCGCGGTGCACAGGCAAACCGACTAGCTATTTTGGGAACAGCGTTCCCATCTTTGACTTTCAATTTTGAAATACTTTAATTTTAATAGAATGAAACCTATTTTTAATAAAAGAATGAATAAGCTAATCAATAGCACCTTAGTTATTTGCTTATTAAGTCTTTGTACTTGCCTAGATCAAATTGATCTTGAAATACCAAAGGGATTTGATGATGCTTTGGCCATCCAAGGGATCCTGGTAAAAAGCAATCCTTCTTATTTTGAACTAACGGTCAGTAGATTGTTCGACTTTACACCAGAAAGCGCAGATCAAGTTAATGTACGAGAAGTTATTCTGACAGATGAAGCTGGAAATTCAGTTGAAATTGAACGAACAGGTACTGGTCTTTATCGGACAACTTTTGACGAAAACAATTCTGATATAGAGATTGAAATCGGCAAATCTTATAAAATAAATTTTAGAACTTTTGATGATCGCAGTTTTGAATCTACCTTAGAACCTTTAGTAGCTGCACCAAAAATAGATACGATTACTTATGAGACTATAAATAAACAGTTCGTTTTTACGGATGGTATTACTACCTTCCAAGATAGTGCTGTACAATATAATCTGAATACCTCTCTCCAAGATCCTACCACAGGAGAAAATAGGTCGGTATTATGGAATATCTTTCGGGTTTATCAATTGACAGATCCTTTTAAAACTTGTTATATCACCCAAGAAATTGAGGTCACAGATGTAAAAGTTTTTGATGGCTTTGGCTCTTCACTTCCTAGTTTAGAAAATTACAACCTACACCAAGATCGTTTCTCTAGTTTTTATGCAGAAGCTATGTATTTTGAAGTGATCCAATCTGGATTGAGTGAAGGTGCTTTCCGATACTGGAACGAAACGAATCAGGTGTTGGAGCGGGATGGAAACATGTTTGAAGCTCCAGCGGGAAAAGTGGTTTCCAATTTTTACAACATCAATGATCCTGACGAGTTGGTATTTGGTTATTTTTATGCTACCACCCAAGATACGGCAAGGATTTATGTAGCTCCTGAAGTAGTGAATAACCCAAATTCTATTTGTAATCCACCACCATCAACTGGTCCTAATGAGCCACCTCCACAATGTGGTAATTGCTTAATCCTAGAAACATCCACTACGGTCAAACCAGACTATTGGATAGAGTAATTTTATTGAAGCCATGGTTGCTTATGCTGTTCCCAGCTATAATGCTAAAGTAATAGGAGTAGGCAACCAGCAAATCAAAATTAATGCGAAAGTTCATAATAACCTTATCCTTAATAATTGTCGCGGCCTTACAAATACAAGCCCAAGGTAATTTTGCGATCCATTTGGATAAACCGTTTTACGCCACGGGAGAAGAGATTTGGTATAAGTTATACCTACCTACCAATCTCACCAAATCTGTTGCCATCAAAACCATAATAATTAATGCAGATGGTCAAACGAAAGAACGTTTTTTTCTACGCTCTGAACCTGGAAAATCCTACGTTGATGGCCAATTCAAAATCCCCTTCAGCTATACATCAGGAATGCACCGAATAGAATTTCGAGCTTCTGCCGGAGCTTCTGATCCAGATGTTGTTTTAGCACAAATGGAATTTCCTATTTATAATGATTTCGAAATTAAGTCTCTGGCGGCTAAAAAGAGTGATAACTCCTCAGCTGGCAATCAAAAAGCAAGTACTTTAAACGGCTTAAATATAGATATCGCTTTAGATAAGAACAGCTTTAGCAAACGGGAGCAAGTCAATGCCACGATTACAGTGAAAGATGCTGCTGGAAACCCAGTTCAAGCCAACTATTCTGTAGTAGCCAGAGATGTTGAATTAATTGAAGAAGCCCTGCCCAATGCACCAAACTATGCTTTAGGCCAATCCTTCAACCAAACGCAGCTTAACCAAT
>CAXIDD010000082.1:0-12529 GCA_964021975.1 uncultured Saprospirales bacterium
TTAGGACAGGCACTAATCCCTCCTTTTTCTTTTATCTCTTTTGTAGAAAATGCCTTTAAGCATGCTTATCTAAAAGATCCAGAGCAGCCACTAATTATCGAATTTAAAAAACAAGCGGATCAACTCTTTTTCCGTACAAAGAATACAAAAAGCATTCAGGAAAAAGAACAAAATAACGGCATCGGTCTAGAAAATATACGCAAACGGCTACATTTGCTTTACCAAGATCAACAGCAGCTAAAAGTTATAGAAGATGAACACACTTTCGAAGTTCAAGTAAAAATCCCAATGATATGAATGTCCAATGTCTTTTGATTGACGATGAGCCATTGGCCCTTCAATTACTAGGAGATTATATTGAAAAAACCGAAGGACTTAGTCTCTTAGGTGCATTTTCTGATCCAATTCAAGCCTTACAGTTTACTTATACCAACAGCCCAGATTTAATTTTCCTCGATATTCAGATGCCAGAATTAACGGGTATCCAACTTTTGAAAATATTCCAACAAAAACACCCCGTTATTCTCACAACAGCTTATCAGCAATACGCAATGGATGGCTATGAACATGATGTAATTGATTATTTACTAAAACCAATTTCCTATGATAGGTTCCTAGTGGCCATCCAAAAATTCCAACAACGAAAATCCACCGCCTTAGAAGCACCCGTAGCAACTACTTCAAAGGATCATATTTTTGTAAAAAGTGAATACCGGGTCCTACGAATTAATCTTTCAGATATTCTATTCCTGGAAGGCCTGGGTGACTACGTGGCGATTCATACCGCAAAAGGTAAAATACTGACTTTAGAAAACATGAAACATTTTGCAGCCGTATTACCCCTTCGACAGTTTATGCGGGTCCATAAATCTTATATTATCGCCTTTTCTAAAATCGATTTTATCGAACGTAACCGGGTAGTTATTAAGACTCAGCGAATCCCAATTAGCGACACTTACAAGAAAGATTTTTGGCAGCAGATTAAATCCTGATTGTTGGGTGGTTTGCAAGTTTAGAGCTTACTTTCCTATATGTCTTCTGTAGTTAAAGCTGCTCTTCGATAGACCGCGTAATTTCAGAATCCACTTTGCCCGTATGTGCGGTGGTCTTATTCTCAATCAGCATTAGTTTACACTCTTCAACAGCCGAGACTTTATGATTCACTCCTTTGGGAACAATAAAATAATCCCCTGTATTCATGGTAAATGGTGCTTGGTTTTCCACTTCAAAAAGCAAACTACCTTCTAGAATGTAAAAAAGCTCATCTTCATTTTCATGGTTGTGCCAAGGAATTTTATCTCCTTTTATTTTAGCTATTTTGATGAATACATCATTGACTGCTCCAACTACTTTGGGGGAAAAATAATCAGATACGGAATCAAACTGTGCTTTTAGGTTTTTAGCCTGCATTGTTCTTGTTTTTAAGTAAAACTAAAAAAATAACTTATTATGATTATCCAAAGGAGCTTACTATTTTGGGCCTCCAAAACTCACCGATTGTAATGATTCAAAGTAAAAGTACTGAATCACTATACATTTTTAAAATTATACATACTGTACCAAAATCTTTATAAAAATGAAAGTATTCGTTACGGGTGCCAATGGCTTATTGGGTAGTAATTTGGTCCGCGAGCTATTAGATCGTCAATATCAAGTAAAAGCGTTTTTATTGCCGAACAGCGATATGCGTTCTTTAGAAGGCCTAGATTTTGAAGCAGTTTATGGTAACATCCTAGAGCCAGAAGGTATCCATACAGCAGTCGAAGGTTGTGATGCCATTATCCACGTGGCAGCGGATACTAGTGTTTGGCCAAGTCGATCAGAGCGGGTGAGAGCCATAAATATCGACGGAACTCAAAATCTAATTGAGGCCGCTTTGCAACACAAGATCAAGCGTTTTGTACATATTGGTTCCGGTAGTTCATTTGGTTTTGGTTCTAAGGAGAATCCAGGGAATGAAACAACTCCTTTTATTGGAGATAAATATGGCCTAGATTATATTGATTCCAAACACGAAGGACAACTACTCGTCCTTAAGGCAGTGGAGGAAAAAAACTTACCTGCCATTATTGTTACACCAACCTTTATGTTTGGTCCCTATGATTCTAAGCCGGGCTCAGGACGTATGCTGCTAACAGTACAAGAGAAAAAAGTGCCTGCATTTTCAGGTGGTGGTCGTAATTTTGTTTACGCCAAAGACGTAGCCGTAGCCGTAGCCAATGCCCTAACAATGGGTCGGATTGGCGAGTCTTATATCGCAGGACATCAAAACTTCAGTTATAAAGAGGTATTTGGTATTATTTCTGAGGTACTTGACGTACCACCACCAAAAATTCAAGTCAATGATTTCCTTTTAAAAGTAGGTGGCTTTTTAGGAACGACAATGGGCGTAATCTCAGGTAAAGCTCCAAAAATTAGTTACCCAATGGCCAAAATTGCTTGCGAGCAGCAATACTTCTCTTCGGCCAAGGCTGTTGAAGAACTACAAATGCCTCAAACGGATATTAGAGTAGCTATCAAAGATGCAATGGATTGGTTTAAGAGCGCAGGATATTGTTAGAAGCTATTTGAATTTGACACCTTGCCAATTCCAAGGCTACTAAAATAAAAAAATGAAAAATAAAGTTGTAATTATCACCGGCTCCAGTATGGGTATCGGTAAAAATATAGCCTTACAATTAGGCGAAAAAGGAGCTAAAGTAGTACTCAACGGGCGTAATAAAGAACGCCTAGAAAAGACCTACCAAGAATTACTAGCTAAAGGCCATGAAGTGATTGCGATTGCTGGAGATGTCGCTAATTACGAAGATTGCACTGCCCTTATTGAAGGCACCATTGCGCATTACGGTCAATTGGATGCACTGGTCAATAATGCTGGAATTGCAGCCGAAGGGACTATAGAAAGTACCGAGCCACAAATTTTTAAAAAGGTTATGGAGGTCAACTACCTGGGCAGTATTTTCCCAACCAAACTGGCCTTGCCCTACATCAAACAAAGCAAAGGAAGTGTACTTTTCATCTCCAGTCTAGCTGGCATCCATGGTTTACCTGCTTTCAGCTTGTATTCCGCCTCTAAAATGTCTTTGACGGCGGTCGCTGAATCCCTCAAGAAGGAAATGGCAGGTACGGGTGTGCATATTGGAATAGCTTATGTTGGGTTCACCCAAAACGATCCGAATAAGACCATTTACCAAGAAGATGGGAAATTGGCAGTCCTTCCTAAAAGATCAAATGTAAAAGTAGCCCCGGTTGACCAAATTGCGGCGCGCTTGATTGGCATTATAGAACGTAGACGATTTAAGACCGTTTTCTCTTCAATTGGTAAATTATTATTTTACCTCAATCGGCTTGCTCCAGGAGTAGTTGGTTTTATTTTGAGTCGGTCTTATCAAAAAAAACAGGCTAATGGAGAATAATTGATTTATAATTTCCTTTCAAATAATAATATCGGTTCTTGATTAGGTTGAATCAAACCCTTCTCTTGAAATCCTAGTGTCCGTAAAAGACCTTTTGAACGTTCATTTTCAGGACTAGTAATAGCTAAAATCTTGGTCCAAACTTGATCAGATTGAGCCTTTTGAATTAAAGCCATTGCTGCTTCCTTCATCAGACCTCGACCAGTATAATCTGGCAACATGGCAAAACCAATATCTACCTGTTCTAAATATTCTCTTTTCAGAAAACCACAAATTCCTATAGATACCGTATTTGACTTCAAACTAAGTTTGTATAAGCCGAAGTCATTAGCTTGATAACTCGCCAAAAGACTGTTTTGTATATAGTTCTCTGCATCTCCCAGGGTATGAATTCCTCGATCTCCAATATATTGTAACCAACCGGAGCTATTCATTAAATCATAGAAAAATTGCCGGTCAGATAATTGGGCTTCGCTGATGGTTAATCTTTGGGTACTTAGTATTTCCATATTGATGGAGCAATTGGTGATTGTTTTGTCAAAAAGATACGTAAATTTGTTTTGGTAAAAACCTAATTATGCTAGCAACTGAAAACTTACGTTTTGCTTATCCTTCCAGCCCCGACCAAGGACTAAGCTTCCCAGACATCCGCTGTGAAACAGGAGAACAATGGCTTCTATTGGGACAGTCCGGTAGTGGAAAGACTACTTTCCTACACTTACTAGCAGGCTTACGGACGCCCCAAGCAGGTAAAGTTCAGGTCAATGATACGATTCTCAATCAATTGCCTGCCAAAAAACTGGATCAATTTCGGGGAAGAAATCTAGGTATCATTTTTCAAGAAGCTCATTTTGTGCGCGCCTTAAATGTAGCCGAGAATCTAAAACTAGCCCAGCAGCTGGCCGGATTAAAGCCCGATATCAAAGCCATAGAAACCATTCTAGAGCACCTCAATGTAGGGCATAAAATCAATGCTCGAACCAGTGAATTGAGCATAGGCGAGCAACAACGGGTCAATATTGCGCGGGCTATTATCAACCGGCCTTCCGTTATTTTAGCCGATGAGCCAACCTCTGCACTGGACGACCAAAACACCCAGAAAGTTATACAGCTCTTACGACAAGAAGCCCAAGAAGCCAATGCGACCCTTTTGATTGTCACCCATGACAATCGCTTAAAATCAATTTTCGACCAACAAATCGAACTATGAATCTGCTAAAACTAAGCTGGAAGAACTTAACGAATAAGCCCTTGTCAATGCTACTCAGTATTGTACTTTTTGCGCTGGGTGTTGGATTGATTTCACTCTTATTTTTGATGCAAAATCAATTGCAAAAAAACTTTGAAAAGAACCTAGCCGGAATTGATCTGGTCATTGGCGCCAAAGGAAGCCCCTTGCAAATGATCCTAAGCAGCATGTATCATATTGATGCTCCAACCGGAAATGTGAGTATCAAAGAAATACGGCCTTTCCTGAATCCAAAACATCCGCTAATTGAAACAGCGATCCCACTCTCCTTGGGCGATTCTTATAAAGCACACCGAATTGTCGGTACGGAGCCCCAAATCTTGGATATTTATGACGCGAAAATCGCCGAAGGAAAACTCTGGGAACGCAACTTTGAAGTAACGCTCGGAGCCGCCGTTGCTCAGAAATTAGGCTTAAGTATTGGTGACGAGTTTAGTAGTGCACATGGTTTTGAAGACGAAGAGGATTTTGCGCATGAAAATGCCTTTAAAGTCGTCGGTATTTTAGAACCTTCCGGGACTGTTCTGGATCAGCTGATCTTGTGTACAACTCAGAGCTTTTGGCTAGTTCACAACCATGATGCTGAAGAAGACCACGAAGGCCACGATCATGCCCCCGGCGAACATCCAGCCGATGAAATCCCTAAACCGCTCCTTCAAGAAGGTGATGAGGAAGAGATTACCTCTTTGTTATTGAAGTTTAAAGGCCGTAATTTCCAAGCATTAAATATGCAGAGAAGTATCAATGAAAATACAGATTTGCAAGCGGCTACACCAGCCATTGAAATTACCCGTCTTTTTGATTTAATGAGCAGTGCCGAACAAGCCCTACGCATTTTAGCAATTGTGATCATTTTTGTATCCGGCCTGAGTATTTTTATCTCTTTATTCTCCTCTCTTAAAGACCGGAAGTATGAGTTGGCACTAATGCGTGTGATGGGAGCCACACCGAATGCGCTTTTCCTGCTTATTGTTCTTGAAGGCTTATTACTAGCCGTTTTAGGATATATATTGGGCATGGTGCTGAGCCATGGAGGCATGCAATTTTTTGCCAGTATTATGGAATCTTCTTACCGCTATGACTTTTCGGGTATGAACTTTTTATTAGAAGAGGCCTACCTTTTATACGGTGCCTTACTGGTTGGGTTTATTGCGGCAGTTATTCCTGCCATACAAGCTGCTAAAACCGATATTTCCGAAACGATGAGTCAAGGCAAATAACTGTAGGTACTAGGATTTCATTTCGGACAACTGTTTCTGAATCCATTGGATGGTTTCCAGACATTCTTTCTGCATTTTTATGCTTTGAGTGGCCTGGTGATTTTTTTGAAACCAATCATAACGATTTAATAAAGTATCAATCTGATCGATCTTTTGAAGTTCGGTCTCCGTTAGCGCACGTCCTTGAATGGAAAGGCTATTTTTTTCTTGTTCCATTTCTTTCAAAACTGGAGCGACAAGCGCCTCTATTTCAGTAGCTTGCTGATATAAAGTAGATGTCTTAGCGTTGCTATAGCGCTGACAACTTAAACAAAAAGTAAGCAAGCAAAGTACCATGGGAAGTGTTGGTCTCATAACTAAATGGGTATTTAATAGACAAATTAAATAAAAAACCTGGCTTGAGCTGCAACAATGCTGCATTTATAGTTGTATGTTTGTGTAAAAGAGATTAGATGCGATTTTTTGGCTGGCATTTAGATTTTATTGGCTTCTCCGCTTCCTTTGCATGTGCTGTACATTGCATGGCTTTGCCGCTATTGCTATCTTTAGGTTTGTTTGGAGGTAGTACTTGGTTGGAAAATGAAGCGATGGAGATTACCCTGATCATTGGTAGTATTTTTATTGCTGCTTACTCCATTGGAAAATCTTACTGGAAAGAGCATCGGCAATTACACCCCATTTATTGGCTATTGATTGGCATCGCCTTTCTGATCCTTAGCATTATTTTCCATCACGAGACCCATCATATCCTAACTGCTTTTGGTGGATTTGCGATTGCATACGCTCATTTTATCAATTGGAAAAAATTATCCTGCCGAATTTCTTCTCCTCGGATGTCTTAAAATTCATTTGAGCCGATTAGCAATAATTATTTTATGGAATTTCTGATCCTTTGACTCTTAGTAGCAAACTAAAATGCTATTAATGAAATCTATAAAACTCCTCTTTCTCCTCAGCCTTACTTTTCTCACTCAATCTTTTAGCCAAATGCAACAATTCATTGAAGTCCAGCCCAATGCAATAACTGAAGTCACTGGTGATCTTTCCGAGGGCGCCATCATGAAGGATATCTCTTGGGCATGGAGTAGTCAGAATGCTTGTTTTCCTGAGACCCGTGTTGATCGCTTTACGGGCAGTCATGTCCTGTACAGTTGTGATTTACCAAAGTATACAGAATACGAAATTACGGTGATTCCGGAAGACGAAAATGCCAATTTCAGCATTTATGCGTACGAGGTTGGTCAAGTAGACGAATCCAATACTGTACCTAATTTATCTCGTTGTATTCGCTGTGAGGCTGATTTTAAATGGGCTTACAAACGACGTGGTAAGACACAAGATCATACACGTACCGTTAAAGATATTTTAGCTATCAATAACCCCTACCAGGTTGTGATTGGTGTAGTAGGTGCCGAAGGGTTGACGAGTGGAGCGTATACTTTGCGCATTACGGCAAAGTCTAGGTAGTTGAGGGACCGTCAAATTTATAAAAGAGTTTACTGGATAGCCAAAATTTGAAACTTTGGCTATTAATTATATCAGGTAGTACATTCCTTGCAAATACCGGAAAGGACCAACTGGGTATCTTTTAATTGATAAGCAGATGGGACTTGTACTTGAGGGATACTAACAGCTTCTAGGCAAACGGTTTGGTTACATTGAGTACAATAGAAGTGGGCATGCTGATCTTGGTGTTGATGCCTCGTGCAATCCGTAGAGCAGAGGGCAAAACGTTGGTCATCACTGTTATCTATAGCAAGGTGGATCAAGCCAGCATCTTCGAAGCTTTTCAAGGTCCGGTAGAGGGTAACCCGATCTACTTTTAAGTTTTTTTCCAGCGACTCTTCGATTTCATTCCGGGTAAGTGCTTTTGGGAAAGCAGCTAAGAATACCGATAATACTTGTTGGCGGAAAGCTGTTTTCCGAAGTTTATGATCTGAAAGCAGTTGATCTATTTTTGGAGTCGCTTGCATATTTTCCTCTTACATTTAAATGGTATACAAATATAACAAATAAGTTTGAGCATAGTTGGGCTTTAGCGGCTAAGATCTAACCAGTCAGGTATTGGCTGGACTCCTTTTGTACGGACCCTCTGGATTACACTTTCCAAAACATTAGGATCGTATTCTATCCAGTCAATTTGTTTATAAATCTTCAGATTTTCATCAAAAAAGAGCCAAAAAGTTGCTTCCATTCCCCAAATTGGCTCCATACGCTGTCCATACCAAATAAAAGGTGTAAAATAACCTCTAGCCACTGCCACCGAATCATTACAAACCAGGGTATTAATGACCAGTGTCTCTTGTTCTGGTGATAACTTTGAAAAGTTGGTATCTGGCCAATTATAAAATCTTTTAAACTGCCAAAGGCTATCCAACTTAAGTTGTAATAGTACGTCCTCAAAATGTAAATCGTCTCGATAATAGCTACAAAATTGATCCCAATCCGTACGGTCGGCGTAGGTTTGAAAATAAGCAAGCGCCTGGTTTTCGACCGCTTGGATCCGAGCAGTAGGATTATCATTTTGATTATTGCTACATGCGCTGATCAATAAAAGTAGTAGTACACTTATAAAAGGATGACATCTTTGTTTACGATTAATAAAAGCCCACTGATTATTCTTAGAACGCTTTGTCATGCTAAAAACTTTACTAATGAAGAAAATCAACTCCTATAAAACCTGAACATCTTTGGCTTAAAAGTAGATTTTTTCTTATTAAAAGTGCCTAAAAACAGTACATTGTGTATGCGATTAATATTAGAAGCCGCAGTGAATTGCGGTTACAACTTAGACTAAAACAAACATTATTATGTCTGCATTATGGGGCATTGATCTCGGTGGGACTAAAATCGAAGGAGCTATTCTTAAAAGTGCTGAAGATCCAACGGTTATTTCCCGATTACGCGTACCTACTGAAAAAACAAAGGGCTATGACCACATTATTAACCAAGTGGCAAAAGTCATTAATCTATTAAAAGCAGAAACAGGCTTGGAGCCTAAGGCCATTGGCATGGCAACTCTTGGCGCAAATGATCCGCCTACCCAAAATTTAAAAAACAGTAATACAACAGCTCTTAACGGTCAGCCATTCCAGAAAGACATTGAGCTTAAAACGGGCCTACCCTTTTTCATGGCCAATGATGCCAACTGTTTTGCAGTAGCAGAAACTAAAATGGGGACTATTAAACGACATAAACCAGACGCTAAATTGGTATTTGGGGTCATAATGGGGACCGGCGTTGGCGGTGGTATTGTCTTTAATGGACAGGAATGGACAGGCCTCCAGGGAATTGGTGGAGAGTGGGGGCACTCTTATCTCGATGATTCTGGCGGGCAGTGCTACTGTGGCAAAGTAGGCTGCGTGGAAACACTCCTAGCTGGACCACACACCGAGAAATATTACAAAAAAGTATCTGGTGAAGCACGTAAACTAAAAGACATCATCGAAAGACATAAAACCGGAGTTGATCCACATGCCACCGAAACAGTAGAACGACTACTCCGTTTTTTTGGAAAAGGGATGGCTAATATTATTAACATTCTAGATCCAGATGCTATTGTACTCGGTGGAGGCTTAGGCAACATTGACTTATTATACACAGAAGGGGTCGAACAAGTGAAAAAATTTGTTTTCAACCCAAGATTAGATACGCCTTTTTATAGACCTGAGTTAGGAGATAGTGCCGGCGTTTTTGGCGCTGCCTATTTAACTCAAGCGTTCGTCGAAAAAAATTAACTTATTTCTTAAAAAAAGTCAGTTTACAGACGCAACCTTTTTTTTATTACGTTGTCTATATAGAAGAGAAAAGAAAAAAAGAGCTGCGATAAGCTCACAACTCTTTCTCAATTAAATTTGACTTAAAAAAGTTTTTTCATACTAATCCGAATATTGTAGGCCTGTCAAACCAATTGATAGGCCTTTTTTCATCCCCTCAAAATTAACACAAGTTTTCACTTTATCAAAAAAAAATCCAGTTACAACGAAAAAAACAATTTTTCGTAAAAAAAGTCGTGAGCAACCAAATATTCCTCACGACTTCTGTATTTATAAAATTATTTATTCTGAGTAAGGTGCTTACGCAAATTACCAACCAGGGATAATATTCAAACCAAAGGCTACTGGAGCACCGTCAAATAGGGGTTTTGCCAAATATGGCTCCACTACTAAGGCCCCAAAAACATTGGCCCTCACGGAAACACCAACACTAAAAACAGGCGTTGCATCCGAAAACCCAGATAAATTATTATCCGTATCAAACTGCTGGCCATCAAACCAGGCTAAAGCACCATCTACAAAGAAGTTCAGATCTGTCAATAAAAATCCCGACTTAATTAGGGCCAGCTGTTCTGGTCCTGTAAATGGTATTCTGACCTCAAAGTTGGATACAAAAATCTTTGATCCGAATAAATTATCCTCGGCAATTTGACCATTAACTATCAAACTTTCCCGTTCAGGGCCATTAAACCCACGAACAAACCATGGACTCCCTACAAAGAATGGCGCTAGTGGACCATTTGTGGCGGATGCTCCATAGCGGCCCATATGCATGGCACGAAAAGCAAAACCGACAGGCTTAAAGAATCGATAAATTCTATAGTCTGCCGTTGCATTTGTAAAAGCAAAATCACCAAAGTATTGACGTGCACCCAATCGGTAACGATGTCCATTCAGAGGCGCTGTCAGACCAAAAGAAGCATTATCGCCCACGGCGGCAGCCCCCACACTAAACAGGTTAAAACTAGGCCCTGCTTCTAAACGTTCCCGATCTTGAAAAACCAACCTCCCAAAAGCGTCATAAAAGTTATTATTCCGAATAACACTCTGGCTATAAATAGCAAAATCGGCATCGGCTTCTAAACGGAAAGTTTGACTCAATGGTAATTGAGTAAATAAGGTAACCTTGTCTTCAAAGAAACGCGTTACATCAAAAACCCAACGTTCGTATGCCACATCGCCACAACCATCACAAGGTAAAGGCTCTACGCCTACAAAACCTCCACGTACGGCTCGCTGTGGAATATGAGAAAGGGCCGCTCCCCAATTTAATGGACGTTTGCGATTAAGGTAGGCCACCTGACCACCAAAATCTCTAATCTCCCCGTTCATAGCCACACTCGCAAAAATGCGATTATCTCCTAGAATATCACTAAACAATAAATCAACCGCTCCCGCAAGTCCAGTATTGGTACCAAAAGTATTACTACTTCCAATGCCTACTCCTGCTCCACCACCAATGTAATCCAATTTGAATTGGGATTTATAAGGAACATCTTGAGCCATTAATAACTCATTGTCATAAGTGATACCAATATTATTGATTTGTTGATCAACTTGGCTTTCGATACGAGCGTTAACTCTCGGCAGTTTTGCAGCCTCATAAGTCACTTCATTAGGATCAACAGGAATGTTTAACAACTCCCGATTTTGTGCGCGATAGATATTATAACCTCGCTTATTGTATAAGGTATATAAAACACGCTCTTGCTTACGCTCAATACTAATGGCTGGAGAATATTGAGAGATCCCGCTGATTCCCGTTGGAATATCAGTTAATTGTGCAACTGTTTTCTCAGCGTAGTTGTACCGATACATATTTCTCATGCCATCTCGGTTCGACAAAAAGATAATATCTCCATTTGCATCTATCAGTGGATTCATGTTGTCTGCGCCTAGAAATACCCGGTGGTGGTCTACATACCGAGAACTCATATCCATGCTGGCTAAATTAAAAGTAAGCGCTCCATTGGTCCGCCCTTCTTGCCAGGACAATTCGTCGGTTGAAAAGACAATTTGGGTACCATCTACATTCCAACTGGGATGCAACTCTGAGTAGATATCATTGGTGAGTTGGGTTAACTTTTCGGTCTTAATGTCGAATAAAAACAAATCAGTCTGTCCTTCTACTTTTCCAGTCAATAAAATACTTTTACCATCTGGCGACCAAGCGGGGTTAGAAAAAGCAGGTAATCCTTTGATTCCTTTACTTCGTTTTGTTTTCCCACTGTTAACCTCTTTAATAATTAGGACATTTTTACCTTTAGAAAACCCAACAAAGGCAATTTGCTTGCTATTCGGCGACCAAGTACCGGCAGATTCTATAAAACTAAAATCATCTACGTTACCACTTCGAGAACTACTTGCCAATGTCTTGATAATTTTCCCGGTGGAGGCACTCGCTAAAAACACATCTGTTGAAAACAAGTTCTTTTCTGAAATAAAGATTACATAACGACCATCCGGACTAATTGCCGGAGAAATATTCATACGGCCACCATCTTTTTCATCTAAAATAGACCGGCCTACTATTCCATCTTCTTTACCTGTAACGTAAGGTTCGAATTGCTTTTTCAATGCTTGAATCCACAGTTTAGAAAGGTCTTCTCGTTTAATACCAAAGGTGCGGATACAGGCTTGCTCTACACCAAACATGGCCACATTTTTAAAGAATGGTTGTATTTTCTCATCTCCTACTAGCCCTGTTAAAAAGACCCAAAAAGCATGCCCATAGCGATAAGGAAAATATTTAGGATTTTCCATTTGTTTGAGTGTAGGTACATCATCATTCATAACCGCATCCCGCATCCACATCGCGGTATGTGAACTGACACTACCTATGGATAAGTATTCGGCCATTCCTTCCAC
>CAXIDD010000083.1:0-12480 GCA_964021975.1 uncultured Saprospirales bacterium
TAATAAAACACGCTGGTTCTTTTCATCATATTGACAATTTAAAAATCCTTTTCTGGCACTTCCTTGTACCGCGCTAAAAGAATTTTTTCCTAAGATAGGCGCCCAATAGCTGGTCAATAAAGTATGAGCAGATCCGGTAACTGGATCTTCATCAATGCCATAAGCAGGATAGAAACCACGACTTGCAATATCTGTTTGCGTTCCTTTAGCAGTAACAACCAAACCTCTTGCGTTCAGATTAGCTATTGCCCTGAAATCGGGTTTCAATTGCGCTAAGACGGCTTCACTCTCAACTTGTACCAATAAATCGTCCGTTCCTTGTTGTAAATCAAGAATGGATGTATCTAATATTCCTTCAATCTGATTCTTGGAGTAGGAGGTCGATTTTACGTGGTCAGCAGGAAAATCTATGGTATAAATAGTATCCTGTTTTTTGACATAAAGATCTCCGGCCAAAACTTTAAAGTGAATTTGGTCCTTAGCATACGCTAAGTGATCAAAAAGCACATGTGCCGAGGCTAAAGTAGCATGTCCACATAAACGAACTTCTTTAGCAGGTGTAAACCAACGCAAATGAAAATGGTCTCCTTTGTCAATGAAATAAGCAGTCTCAGAAAGATTATTCTCTTGGGCAATCTTTAATAAAAGATCATCTGCTAACCATTCCTTTAAAGGAACAACGGCAGCAGGGTTTCCTTCAAAAGCTTGTTGGGCAAAGGCATCTATCTGATAAATTCTTAATTCCATTGAATCGACCTTTAAAACTTATTCTACAATCAGAATGAATTTATTTTTCTTACCATTTTCTACCATTAAATAGGTGTCATGTAGTAACTGTTCCTTACTGATGGTAGCAACTTGGTCACTAACCTTTTCTTTATTAATGGCGAGCGCATTCCCTTTAATTGCTCTTTTTGCATCTCCTTTAGAGCTGAAAATACTGGTGGTATCTGCTAAAAAGTCAATTACAGAAATTGGATTTGTCAAAACATCCTTTGCAATATTGAAACTAGGAATTTCTTGAGCTACCGTCGCTAAATCATCCGGTCCCATTGCTTGTAAGTTCTCTTTGGTTGCCTTTTTATTAAATAACAGCTCGGAAACTTTCAATACAGATTCATAAGCAGCTTGAGAGTGAATACGGATGGTCAACTCCTCAGCGAGGAGTCTTTTTAATTCCCGTGGATTATGCTCTAATTCAGCTTCTCGAGCTTCAATTTCTTCCTTGCTTTTTAGCGTGAAATAGCGTGTGAAAGTTGGGATGTCTGCATCATCCGCATTAATCCAGAATTGGTAAAATTTGTAAGGCGAAGTCATTTTAGGATCCAACCAGATGTTGCCTTCTTCGGACTTTCCAAATTTTTTCCCATCAGATTTAGTTAGCAATGGAGTCGTAATAGCGAAAGCCTTACCATTCAAATTACGACGGATAAATTCCGTACCGGAAGTAATATTGCCCCATTGATCACTACCTCCCATTTGGAGAATACAATCTTGTTCTTTAAAAAGACATTGAAAATCATAGGCTTGTAGCAATTGGTAACTAAACTCCGTAAAGGAAAGTCCAGTTTCAACCCGTTTCTTGACCGATTCTTTGGAGGTCATATAATTGATGGTCAGCGTTTTTCCGACATCTCTTAGGAAGTCCAAGACATTCATATTTTTATAGAAGTCGAGGTTGTTGACCATCAAAGCCGCGTTTTCTACACCATCAAAATCAAGGAATTTTGAAAATTGCTCAGATTGGAAGGCTAAATTATTATCTAATTCGTCAAAGCTTTTGAGTTGTCGTTCTTTATCCTTCCCGGAAGGATCACCGATTCTGCCCGTTGCACCACCCATTAATATAATTGGTCGATGTCCGGATAATTGGAATAATTTCAACAGCATCACTTGTACGTAATTACCAATCGTTAAAGACGGAGCTGTAGGGTCAAAACCAATATAACCACTTATACTTTTATGCTCGATTTGGTCTTGAATACCAGGTGTGCTGTCTTGGAGCATTCCGCGCCATTCCAACTCTTCTAAAAAGTTCATATCAATTGCTTTGTTATTTGGAAACGCAAATGTAAGGAAAGCCAAGTTCTTAAAGGAATCAATATTAAAATATTACCATCCTATTAAGAATAAATTTAATCACACACTTTAAGCTTTGCCCGTACATCTTCTAATTTGACAATCCCATAGTCATTACCCCAGGCATGGTTGATGTAATTGATGACATTCGTAATCTCAAATTCTGAGAGTTGAGGTATAGCAGCCATGGGTTGATTATAAGTTTGACCATTTACTTCTACGGCACCAGTCATTCCTTTATTGATGATACAAGCAACTTCCAAGGGATTATTTTTGAGGTAATCCGCTTGTGCTAAGGGCGGAATATTTCCCGCTAAGCCACTTCCGTCATCCATATGGCAGTTGGCGCAGAAGTTATTGTAAAGAATCTCTCCCTGAGGATAAGGTTGACTTTGACAAGCATTTAAAGAAATTATAGTGATAAGCACTCCAGAGATTATCACTAAAAAGCGAAGCATACGTGAAATCAACATAAACTTTTTGTTCTTATTAAATATCCGCTCAAATAGCTCTTAACAAAATCGTCCTTAATAGGTTTTCGTCATATTAGCAGGAATAACAATAATGTAATCAGCGGTACCAGCCATTTCTTCTTGGAGTTCGCTAATATCTTCCTGTTCTATGGTTTTGACCGTTGCCACACTTAGCTTAGAATCGTATTTATTAAGATACCAGATAATGCCTTGGTATCGGTCAGAGTGGTAAGAACCATTATAATGTATAAATTGCTGACCATCCTTCATATGCTCAACGATAGAGTAGGCCATAGTAGCATCTTTTATAGCTTGTGCTTGGGGGAATTTCACATTGCCTTCTGTATGACTGGCCATCATGCTTAGCATATCCTTATAGGCTGGAAGTTCTAAGTCAATCTCAATTGGAAGTGGTGCGACATAACGTTTGGCATCCTCTTCTAGATCCATTAATTTTTCAATCCCTTCTGCGAATACCAGACTGGCGTAGCGTCTTGGAATATTGGTTGCCGCAAAAAATAGTTCATTGGCTTTTGCAAACTCAACTAATGGTTTGTAATCAGTTTGATAATTGGGCCACAACCGTGCTTCATCTTCAAAGTTTTTTTCGCTAATCATACCATTGAGGTACTCATTCATTAAGAGCTGATTGTCTCTTTCAAACATCTCTGCACCAAGAATAATCTGCCCATCACGAAGTTTATAAAGATCTTGCGTCATTTCTAGTTGAAGCCAATGAGCAATTGGATTGTTATGTAATTCTCCGAAGAAGAATACATCTTTGGCAGCCACCTTTTTGATCATTTTTTCGTAACTGACTTCTTTACCTTTATCATCAAAAATCTTAAAAGCTAGTTTATCTTGAGCTAAAGATGGGATCGCAAAGCAAAGTAGGGTAAAAGAAAATAAAGCAGATTTCATAGGTTACGTTTTTGCAAAGCTAAATAAAATAGTGCTAACAATTTTAATCGAACCTTACCTTTTGTCGCATTGCTTTTCTTTCACTTTGCAGTTTTTTAGCTTTCAATCTTTTCTTTGAATTGGCTTTTAATTTTGGCGGCCCTTTTCGTTTAGGGCGTGGTTTTAAAGCAGTTTCCAATAAAGTGAAAAACTTTTTGGTTACCGCTTGCCTATTCATATGTTGAGACCTTTTCTTTTGGTCACTGAGACTAAGTATTCCCGCTTTATTAATTCGGTTTTTTAATCTATTTTGAACAATAGCTTTTTCCCTGGGACTCAATCCAAGGGAATTTAAAAGATCAAATTGTAATTCAACTTTTGTCTCAACTTTATTAACGTGCTGACCGCCACTACCAGAACTCCTGGCCGTTCGGTAACTGATTTCTCTTAATATCTGGGGTTTATCCATTTTCTATATGTTTTTTCATAAAAATGAACGAAGTAGAAGCAGGAAAAGTTCCTTTGTCATTTTTTCGTGACATAATAGAAAAATAAGCAAAAAATAAGAACCAAAATATCCCTTTGACGTTATCTTTCAAAATATATTGAAACTATAAACAGTTTCTAATGTCCTACTAAATTAGAGGTTCAAATTATTAAATTAATTTAAAAACAAGCAAAACATGGCTATTAAAAGAAGGGCGATTGTCTGGTTTAGGCAAGATCTTCGTTTAGGTGATAATGAAGCCTTAACCGAAGCCCTTTCACACGCTTATGAAGTGTTGCCTGTGTATGTTTTTGATATCAGACTTTTCAAAGAAAAAGACGACTTGGGATTTCCTGTAATCGGACCATATAGAAGTCGCTTTATTTTAGAATCGGTGAAAGATTTGCAGCGGTCTTTAAAAAGATTAGGTAGTGACTTGATTGTCCGAATAGGGAAACCAGAAGAAGAAATATTAAAAATTGCTCGTTCAGTGCGTTCCAGCTGGGTATTCTGCAATAGAGAACGTACGCCAAAAGAGGTGGCGGTACAGGATACATTGGAACAAAATTTATGGTCGGTTGGCCAGGAACTAAGGTATTCGCGTGGAAAAATGTTATACCACACAGGAGATTTACCGTTTCCAATTCAACATACACCTGATACTTTTGGTCAATTTAAAAAAGAAGTAGAACGATACGTAAATATTAGAGAACCACTTGAGCGCCCCCAAAAGTCTTTCAACTTTTTGATGGTGGATGTTGATCCAGGTATCATGCCTGCTTTAAAAGATTTGGGTTATCCCGATTTTAAAGTAGATTCTAGGCTAGATTTTTCTTTTAAGGGAGGAGAAAGTCATGGCTTGGAGCGGTTGAAAAATTTTATCTGGGAATCGGGAGGAATTGAAGACTATAAAGACGGAAAAGACGAATTGAGTGGTTTAAATGCTACTACAAAATTATCTCCGTATTTAGCACAGGGATGTATTTCACCTAAGCAGGTATATGCAGAAATAAAGCGCTATGAAGATAAATATGGTGCGAATAAATCTACGGAAGCTTTGTTTGTCAACCTGATGTACAGAGACTTTCATCGTTTGATGGTCAAAAAGCACGGTAATGCAGTCTTTGATAAGGGGGGATTTCAAGGTGAAACGGATTCAGGTTTATCTGATGATCCAAATAAATTTAGCGTTTGGCAAAAAGGAAATACCGGCGTGCCACTAATTGATGCTGCAATGCAAGAGTTGAATCAAACGGGATACATCTCTAATCGCGCTCGCCAAAACGTAGCTTCTTATTTGGTGCATGAAATGAAAGTTAACTGGCAGTATGGGGCAGCTTATTTTGAATCCATGCTCATTGATTATGATGTTTGTAGTAACTGGGTGAATTGGAATATAGTTGCTGGAATAAGTACGGATCCTCGAGAGGACATTAAGTTAAATCACGAGGCCCAAACTATTAAATACGATCCTCAACATGAGTACATCGATACTTGGTTGCAGGGGATTTCAAACTCAAAAGAAAATAATACAGCATTGTTTGAAACAACTGCTGATTAAAATACTAAGTATTCATTTTAGAATACTTGACGATTGGTTTAGTTGGTTAGAATTAGGATAAGGTTCGAGGGGCAGTTGTGTGCTGCCCCTTTTTTTATGAACTTACAATTTTTAAAGCAGCTTGAGCAGCTTTCGCTCTAGCTTTTGTTTCTTCAATATGCTCACCAAGAATAGTTGCATGGCCCATTTTTCGGAAAGGTTTGGTAAGTTCTTTGCCATAAATATGTGGATATACGCCTTCCATACTTAGCAATTCTTTCAAGCCTTGATAATCCGCTGGACCAGTGTGGCCCGCTTCACCCAATAAATTGACCATAATACCCACTGGCGCTTTTTCTTTAGTACTTCCAAGGGGCAAGTCCAAGACGGCTCTAATATGCTGCTCAAATTGAGAGGTATAGCTGCTGTCGATGGTATGATGTCCACTATTATGTGGCCTTGGAGCCACTTCATTGATCAGAATATTACCTTCTATGTCGAGGAATAATTCTACTGCTAAAAGACCGCAAAGCCCATATGCTTCAATGGTTTCTTTGGCTATTTTTTGTGCTTCAGCTTCCTGAGTAGCTGTAATTTGAGCGGGACTAATTAGAAATTCCACCAAATTGGCGATCGGATTAAATTCCATCTCAACGGTCGGATAGCTTTTTATCTCGCCCGATGGATTACGGGCTACAATGACGGCCAATTCTTTATTGATGGCGACCTTGTCTTCGACCATACACGGACCTTCAAGTAATTTACCAAGGTCACTTTCTTCATTGATTACAGCAACGCCTTTTCCATCATAACCAGCCGTTCTTGACTTTTGTACAAAAGGATAGCTGCGGTCACCTTGTCGAATGGCATTTAGCAAAGAAGCTTTGTCCTCATAAAGTTTAAAAGGCGCAGTTGGTAGTTGATGGTCTGCATAAAATTGCTTTTGCAATCCTTTGTCTTTAATAATGTTTAGCTGCTTTGGGGCAGGGTGGATGACAACACCTTCGGCTTCTAAGGCTAATAATGCATCCGTATTGACATGCTCTATTTCTATGCTTAAAACATCTTTATCTTTTCCAAACGCGTAGACATCATCGTAGTCTTTAAAGTTTCCTTCGGTAAATCCCATCCCATAAGGTCCAGCTGGGAAATCTTTGGATTGATCCAAAAAATAGATTGGTAGATGCCAGTTGCCCACTGCCAGGGCCATCATTTTTCCTAATTGACCGCCTCCTAGAATACCTAATTTAAAATCTGAGTTAATGTACTTCTGACGCATATATTTTACTGTGTTTTTTATAAACCATGCAAAGTTAAGCAATTCGAATATTTTCACAGTTCCCTATTCACAGTTAAATTTATTAGAGCCTATATAAATTAGTTTTGAGTTGAAATTGGATGATTTTAAATCTAGATATGTCAAAAAATACATCTTTAAGCATAAATCTATTTGCCATTTTTGTATTATAGCAACTTCAAACAAACAAAAAATAATATGTCTACGATCTTAATTAAACAAGGCACTATTTTTAACCGTGGTCAACGTATGGTGGGAGATTTATTGATAAAGAATGGACGCATTGAAAAAATTGCTCCAAGTATCAATCAAACTGCTGATCAAGAAATTATTGCGGAAGGTAAATGGGTAATGCCCGGTATAATTGATGATCAAGTACACTTTCGGGACCCTGGGTTAACCCACAAAGCAGATCTCTATACAGAACCTAGAGCTGCAGTCGCTGGTGGTGTTACTTCCTTTATGGAAATGCCAAATACCAAGCCTGCCGCACTTACTCAGGAGCTCTTACAGAAAAAGTACGATACGGCTGCTCATCAATCCTTAGCCAATTATTCGTTCTTTATGGGAGCTTCTAATGATAACTTAGAGGAAGTGCTCAAAACGGATCCACAAACCGTCTGTGGGGTTAAAATATTTATGGGTTCTAGTACGGGGAATATGTTGGTTGATGATGAGCAAACCCTCAATCTCTTGTTTTCAAAAGTGCCGATGTTGATCGCTACCCATTGTGAAGATGAGGCAACTATTAGAAAAAATGCTGCTGCCTATAAAGCTCAATATGGCGAAGAGGTGCCTATTGAAATGCACCCAATTATCCGGAATGTAGAAGGATGCTATAAATCTTCTTCTTTTGCTATTATATCGGCTAAGGAATACAATACCAGATTGCATATCCTTTATATTTCTACTGCCGAAGAATTAGACTTATTCAGAAACGATATCCCGCTAACTGAGAAAAGAATTACTTCAGAAGTTTGTGTTCACCATCTGTATTTTGATGCAAGTCAATATGCTACCTTAGGGACCCAAATTAAGTGTAATCCAGCCGTCAAAGAAGCACGCCATAAAGAAGCTATTTTTAAGGCACTATTAGATGATCGTTTAGATATTATCGCTACGGATCATGCCCCTCATACCTGGGAAGAAAAACAAGGGACTTATTTCAAAGCTCCTTCTGGAGTACCATTGGTTCAGCATAGCTTGAATATCATGTTGGGTTTTGTACAGGAAGGTAAGATTACAATGGAACGAGTAGTAGAAAAAATGTGTCACGCTCCTGCTCAGTGCTTTCATGTAAGTCAAAGAGGTTACCTAGACGAAGGGTATTGGGCAGATGTAGTGGTAGTAGATCCTAATAAAAAATGGGAAGTTAAAAAGGACAATATTCATTATAAATGTAATTGGTCTCCCTTGGAGGGGAATGTTTTACAAGGCCAAGTAACGGAGACTATTGTCAGTGGACATTTGGCGTATCAAAATGGTCAGTTTTTTGAAAACAATAAAGGGCAAAGACTTTTATTTGATCATTAATAACTGATAATCAGTTTTTTATGATTACTGAGGTCTTGTATTTTATTGAAAAAACATTAAATGATCTTTGTGTTTTTGTCCTTGTTTTGATTGTTACTTGAGCTTATCTTTGATATATAGTTCATTTGAAATTAGGTCAAAAGATTACAAAAGAACGATTTTAAAGCGTCTATTTAATGAGTATATGTTCAGAGAGGGAAGTGGTTCCCTCTTTTTTTTTGCCGGGGCAGCAAGGATGAATTATTGGGCAACTTTCTGTTTCTTTTTTAGAATTTGCTTTTTCAGGAATTGATCCAAAAGAATTACAGTAGTTAGGCAAAAACTCACCAAACCAATTGTGAGTAGCCATTGATTAGGAATGTTTGATAGCTGATTTATGTAGGTTTCCCAAAAATTGGACTCAACATTACCAGAAGCATTGCCATCTAATAAAAAGGCTGGAATTACAGAAAGTACGAAAAAAGAAAGTACCGATAAAATACCGATGGTGAGTGCTTTTTTGGTAAACAAAGGCTCTATGCTAATCTTTCTATAAAGTTGAGGCAATTGTTCAAAAACGTTTTTGCTGAAACGCATAGAAGGTTGTTCGGCCTCTTGTTTACTTAGCGCATTATCCAATGTTTTAGCTTCGAAAAAGGTAGTGGCTAGCTCCGCATCTTTTTCCATGGCTTGCTCAAAGCGTTTTTGCTCGGCTGGATCCAAATCGCCATCTAGGCTCAACCACCATTGTTTTAGCTCTTTTTTATCCTCCATTTTATATCAAATCTTTAGCTTCTGTTTTTAAATTACTAACCAATTGGATACGCAACTGTTCACGTACACGGTGTAGTTTTGTCTTGATATTACTAACACTTAATCCCGTTATTTCCCCAATCTCCTGGACATTTTTTTCTTTTAAATAAAAAAGACTCATTACCGTGGCATCAATTGGTTTCAATTGCTCCAACGCTTTTTTTAAATGTTGATTTAAATCTTTTTGGAATATATTAAAAGTTGGACTTTTTCCCATTCGATCTTCAATTTGTAAAAAACTATTATCATCCTCAATGGAATCTGTTCGGAATTTCTTTTTTCTTGCCTCATCCAGTGCAGACCGGTAGGCAATAGTATACAGCCAGGTACTGAATTTTGATTTTTGCTTAAAGGAACCCAACATTTTATACACTTTTATAAAAACATCTTGAGCAACTTCTTCTGCCTGTTCTCGGTTCTTTAGTACTTTAAACGTTATCGTGAATACATAGTCCTGATAACGTTCCACTAAAGCGCGAAACGCAGGTTGATCTCCCTGCAGAATTTTTCTAATCAAGTGTATGTCATCCATATTCACCGCTTGGACGCTAGAAGTACCAATGTTGGTTACAGAAGATATCAATTATTTTTCTGAACAGCGATAAAACAAGGCACAGAGTGATAGAAGCATCTAAAAAAATCAAATAGCGTCTTAAATTTCTCAATCTTTTTGTAACCAAATGAAAAGTATGCCCGTCAAAGCATCTGTACGCATTAAATTTAATATCAAAACGGATTAAAAGAATATTAAAATAAACCAAAAATGAACGGACCTGAAATACTAATACCCTTAATGGGAATCATATGGCCAATGCTAGTCGCCATTATCTTTTTCTTTCTATACTTTAGCTCAAGAAATAAAATACGCATGGCTTTAATTGAGTCAGGGCGAGATGCCAGTATTTTCAAATACCGCAAAAGTGTAGATCGAGTACGTACCTTAAAAACAGGAGTTACCTGTCTAATGGGTGGGCTAGGACTTTTTGTTGGTTATTTAATGCAGGTCCTAACGGGTATTCCAGAAGAAGTAGCCTATACGGCCTCTATCCTACTTTTTGTAGGCGTAGGTTTGGTAGGCTTTTATTTATACGCACTAAAATTACCACAAGAAACGGCAGAAATGGTATAAATCATTAAAGGCAACCCGACTTAAAATTTTAAAACAGCTTCTTAGTCATCCCGAATATTCCAATTGGAGTATTCGGGATGCATATTTATTACTTATTAAGGCAGTCTTTTCATTTTATCAAGTAATCCATAAGTGGCAATGCCAGTTGCCATAGCTACATTCATACTTGTATTCCGGCCCATCATAGGAATGTGGATACTTTGGTCCGAAAGCTTAAGTAAGTCTTGAGAAAGCCCATTTTGCTCATTACCAATTAACAAGGCCACAGGCTGATCGCCCTGATATTGATAATAAGGGATACTTTGATTGGTAATTTCTAAAGCGAGAAAGCGGTATTTTTCTTTTAGTTGTTCTAATTCTTCTAGCTGATTTATTGTACTACTTGGCACAAATTCTGAGGCTGAACGGGCAATCCGTTTTAACTTAGAATCTGTTTCAGAATGGGGCTGACCAAAAAAATATACGTGTTCAATTCGAGCAGCATCAGCTAACCTAAACAAGGATGCTACATTCTTTTTATCCGAAAGATGGTCCAAGATAAAAACCATGGGATGCCTGTTTTTTTCAATAAAAGCTAAGTAAGCTGTAAGGTTAGACCTAATTTCTCTGAAATTTAATGCTTTCTCCATAACCATATTCTAAAAAGAATGAACCGGATTAAGGCCCTCTTCCAACATTAAAACAATAGCGCCAAAAATAAGGTTTAAAGGTGGTATTTTCGCAGCAATGTTATAGTTTGATTGATAGTTGTGTCCTTTATTTTTGATGAGCACCTATCAATTAAGGTCTTGAACAAAAATGCGTAAGTTATATTTGTCCAAGCACTTATACTTAAGAAAAGTATTAGATCGTTTACATCCCAAACTCTGCTATTTAAATATGAATAGTGTTCCTCCAACGTTGAAATCAAATTTTGGTTTAGCTTACCTGATCTTGCTTCTGCTAAGTGGTTTCATTCCTATCTCCGCCCAATCTTATTTTCCAATTAAAAAAGACAACCTATGGGGCTTAATGAATCAAAAAGGCAAAGTTATTCACTCTCCTCAGTATGAAGCTATTTCAGCTTTTGATATTTATGGTTATGCCACTGTTCAAAAAAATGGGAAAGTAGGGATTTTAAATACCCAAGCTCGTATTGTACTTCCCGTTAGTTTTGAAGATGTTCGTATTTTAGATCACGGTCTTTTTTCCATAAAAAATAACGAAGGTTGGGTTTTGATGAATCAGAAACAAGAGAAATTGGTTCATGGCGTTTATCAAGAAATAAAAAAATTTGATACCGGACTTTTCTTACTGAAAAAAGATACTCTCTGGGGTGTAGCTAAAGAAAATGGGACCATTATTTCTAAACCCCAATTTGTTGAAATTCAAAAAGTAAATGACCAGCAATTTTTAGTGATCAATGAAAAAAGACAAAAAGGGGTATTACATGAGTCTGGGAAATTGCTGCTAATACCTGCGTATGATGAATTGTTATTTTTAAAAAACGGATTGATTTTAGCTAAAGCAAATAGCCAATGGGGCATTTTAGATCGGAATGGTCTATTGAAAACCAAGATTCGATATAAGGCATTTGATTTCATGTCTGATCATTATTTGCGCCTTTATACCTATGAGGAAACACATCTATTTTCTCTACCTTGCCAAAGAGTGATTGCCGCTGAAAAAGTGAATAATTTTTTACCCTTGTCTGCTAACTTTGTAATTATTAAAAAACAAGGTAAAATTGGGCTAATCGACTTCTGCGGTCAACCAGTTCTTTCATCAATTTATGATGAAATATTGTGGTATAATAACAATACTTTTCGAGTCAAAAAGGATGGGAAATGGGGCTTAGCGCAAAAGGGAGATGAATTGATCTCTCCTTTTAAATATGATCATATTTCTCCTTTGATGAGCCAGTTGGCTTTGTTTAGAGAAGCTAATAAAGTTGGCATTCTTAATGCGGACGCTCAAGAAGTTGTAACTGCTCATTATGCTCGTATAGCATTAGATGGAAATACCGCAAAGGCTTATCAGAATGCTAAAAAAACAGATGCTGCCTCGGTTGATTTACTCAAGTTTGATAATCAGGGAAACCTAACCGGTGATATTAGTATTCAAAAGCATTATAAGGTTCGAATTGGTGGTGGGAAACAAAATAATTCCAATGCTTCTACAGAACAGTCTACTTATATCCTACCAAAATTTGAATGGTTCTATGACTCTGAAACGGATCGTTGGGGGCTAAGAGGGAATCAGACTGGGGAT
>CAXIDD010000084.1:0-12421 GCA_964021975.1 uncultured Saprospirales bacterium
TGACTTAACTCCCGATCCAGTGCATAATCATCTGCTGGGAATTGAGGACTTAGATTAGCAATTAAGCTTTGTTTTTGTGCAGCATTTGGAGCGCCTAACCGTTGGAAATTCAGACTAAGTGCTCTTAGGTAATCTATTTTTTGTGCTTTGGATAAATCAGCTGATTTTATAGCTGTTAATTTCTCATAAATGTTATTTTTTAAATTCTGCTGCTCCAAACGGGCGAGTGCCAAGGAGGCTTGAATGGTCTTTACAGGATCATTATTATTTAGGTAGCGATTAACCCATCTATTCGGCCTTTGATGTTCGAGGGCAATTCTGGCTGCATAACGGATGAATCGATCTGAATGGCTAAGATTCTCCCAAATAAGATTGATGTCCGCCTTAGAATTTGCTTGGTGAAAAACCTCTAGTTTTTGCCGTAAGGCCCTTAATTCATTAATAGAATCCTCTTGTTCTTGGCTATCCTGTCGAATCGTATTTTCTGTTCCTGTATAGCGTAAACGATAAAAATGAGAGTTGAGATTTCGGCCACCAGTTGCAAAGTATAGTGCTCCATCCGAACCCGCAATGGCATCCGTTAAAGGGAGTGGGGTGCCAGAAAAGAATTCTTCTTTTTCGCCTTCATAAGTGCTGCCGGAGGCTTGTAAATTTATATAATATACGGTACCGAAGCTCCAGTCAAATACGAACATGCCACCCTGATATTTAGTGGGGAAGTCAAGTTCATGTCCCATTACCACTGCCGTAGGGGAGCCTTGTCCTAAGTCAATAACTGCCGGTAAATTATCTGGATAATAAGGAGGCCATTTCCCTGAACCTGTACGCCAACCAAACTCACTGCCACTGGTTACGTGACAAACTCGAATAGGCCGATACCATGGCAGACCAAAATCCCATTCCATATCTGAATCAAAGGCAAATAACTCGCCGTCTGGATTAAACCCAAAATCGAAAGGGTTGCGAAATCCTGCGCTGAAAAGTTCCCAATGCTGATCTTCAAAATCCATTCTTGCAATCCAGCCACCAGGTGCTTTAATGTTATTGGCATGACCCCTGGCATCCAAATAAGGAGGGAATAGGTTGTCTTCTGCCCAAAGCTCTGGTAAGCGGCTTTGCTCCCGAACCGTCGCTGGTATTTTAGTGTGGTTACCAGCTATAAAATAAAGGTGTTTTTGATCTGGACTTAAAATCAAACTGTGGGGACCGTGTTCACCATTTCCTTGTAATCGGAGGATTAGCTCCACTTGATCTAAAGCTCCATCTTGATTGCTGTCTCGTAATTGATAAATACCACTTCCTGCCTTGACCTCGTTCCCTTCTCTATCTTTCCACGGAGCATTAACACTTACATAAAGGCGATCTTTCACCCAAAGTAAACCCTGAGCCCGACCAATATCTAGTGGAATAGCGTGGATGTCAGTAGAATCTAGCGTCTCTCCAGTTTTTGGACAAGGGAATTGATATAAATCTCCAAATTGATCACTGGCATAGAAAATCCCATCTGCACCTTCTGCAAGCGCTACCCAAGAGCCCATACCATGCTTTTGGGGTTCATATAGAATATCTAATTCGTATCCTTCCGGCATATTATATTGGATGGCAACTTCTGAATTGGGAGGCGCAATAGACTCAGAACTTGGGGTACAGGAAGAAAGTATAATAGAAAGGCCTATTATGCAAAGGGTTAAATATTTCATACGACTTTAGATTGAGTAAATAGTTGAATTAATCTTCCTCTTCCTCGTCTACCTCTCTACCACCTTTTAATTTATCTTGATAATCTTCTAGCACATCCCAATCCCCATTGGCTGCTAAACGTGCCTGAGCGGGCCAGGTAGTTGGGTCATGCATATGAAAATGGGATTCGTTTTGCTCTAAAATTAGCCTTAAATCTGCAGGATCTGCTTTGGCTAGCTGTTCAAGACTATTGATTCCTGCTGATTTAAGGATGTTTTCAATTTTTGCACCAATGCCTTCCACGATTTTTAGATCATCATTACCTCCTACCTCGGTATCTTGATCACTGCTTGGATCATCATCAGTGGCTGCCAGAGCTGGGGTATCCATTAATACTTTGGCCTGGCCTACCCAATTGTCTTTTTCAATTCGACCTTCGAAATATTGAATTTGTTGGGTGATATCCTTGATGTCTTCTGCGGACCAATTGGCAATTTGTTCAAATGAATAAATATTGACGTCATTAAGCTTTTTCTCAATGAAAGGACCTATACCATCAATTCTACTCAGGTCATCTCGAGCTTGATCTCTTAAAAGAGCACGATCAGTCCTAAATAAATCAGCCTTAGGAGTAGCAATTACTTCTGGGTTAGGTTCTACTTCGCTTAAAGCAGGATCAATGATTGAGCCCGTACTTTTGGAGCGACTTTGATTGAGGGTCTGAATACTAGCTTGTAAAGTCGCATTTTCTTGTTCTAATTGAGCTAACCTAGCTTCAAAAGCAGACAGGCGATTTTCAGCATTTGTCCCAAGAGATGGATCGGGGTCAATAGAAACTGGGTCTGTTTGTTGGGCTAACCTTTCCATTAGCTCTGCGTTCTGTTGTTTGAGATAGTTGACTTGTTGCTCGAGTACACCAGTCCGGGCAGAACCTTCTTGCCCTGACGCACCAGCTTGTAAGGCATCTATTTCTTGTTGCAGTTGCTCATTGCGCGTTTTTAGGTAATTGACCTGTTGTTGCAAGGCACTAATTTGAGCAGTATTGGTGCTACTGGTTTCATCTCCTTGCAGTAGATCTTCGTTCTGTGCTTTGAGTAGAGTTACTTGGTTTTGTAAGTCTTCCAATGTTGCATCATAAGTGAAATTGGATTGCTGTTTTTTATCCAAATCAGCTTTGAGTTGCTGGACTTGCTTTTTTAAATTGTTGTTGTCTTCTTCGTATCGATCTGCCGAAATTCGGATTTGATTCAGGTCATAAGCAGACTTTTTTAAATCTGTTTCCAGCTGGGTTACTTGTTGGGTTTGGGTTTCTATGGTTGTATTGGCTTCGTTAAGCTCTTGGTCCTTTTTTTTTAGTTCCCTTTTTAATCTACGTACTTTCCCTCCTCGCAAAGCCAAACCTAGGAATATACCCAAGAGGAACGCGCCCAAACAAAAAGCAATAAAGAAGAGACTTTCTGTATTGTTGAGTTGCTGAAAAAAAGCTTGGAAATCAAATTGATTCATTATAGATAGTTTATTGTTTTTGAATAAGGATTTCGACCCGACGATTTTTTTGACGGCCTTCATCCGTACGATTGGGTGCAACGGGAGTATCTTCCCCTTTAGAATCCGTAATAATACGTTGAGGTTCGATGCCTAGTTGTAGGAAATAGGCCCGGGCACTATCGGCACGTGCTTTTCCTAATCGGTAATTATAGGTCTGAGAGGCAATACTATCGGTATGGCCAATGATGGTCAAATTGACCGTGTCGGTTTGACCAAAGAACAAATTTACAGAATCTGCATAAGTTTGAAAAGCAGGTCCAGGATTGAATACGGCTGAATTGTATTCAAAATTGGCATCGGAGAAGGTCATGTGATCGAAGGTGAAAGTTCCTTTTTCTTCGGCTTTATTTGCATCAATACCCGCAAAGGTCAGCGGACGGCGTAGTAAATTGGTGCTATCAATGGTGTAATCTAAGGTAATGCGGTTTTGGTCTATCCCATTAGCCACAAACATAGAGCGAATAGCATCTGCTCTGGCTATGCCGAGATTGTCATAAAATCCTTTTTGAATGCCTTGCTCATTTAGGCGGAGGCCAGCTGTAATGGTAAGATTGCGATTGTTGTTGTCTTGTAAGTATTCTCCTACTTTCCCAAGGTACTCAAAGTTATTATCGTTGATGATGGGCTGTAAACCAGCACTGTCGAAACGAAAATGATCGTATCCACTTAGAACAATCGTTTCCCCATCTTTAAATTGTAGCGTTTTTAGACGGAAGTCTGCCTGCCCTTCGTCTCCATCACAAAGATTTCTCACCTCGCAAATAAAATACCAGCGGGCAAAAATCAGATATAGGACAAATAGCAGTAGCCAAAATATTGATCTCATAAATCGTTTTTTCTTTGTTTAGCCAAAGATATTAGAAGCCATACTATTATACTTAAATAGCTTCTTAGCGAAATATAAGAATAAATATGAAGATGCCCGACAAAAAAGGAGCTTAGTCCAGAATATCTACTAGGGCATCGGCTTGATAGATTGTTTTAATAGCTTTTTGTAATCTTTTGCGAGCAAAGAAAATTCGACTCTTTACGGTACCTAGTGGTAAACTCAACTCTTGGGCAATTTCCTCGTACTTAAACCCCTGGACATGCATTAGGAAAGGCACTCTTAGACTACTATCCAAAGCGTCGATTTGGGCGTAAATCTCTGAATGAATAATATCAGACTCTCCTTGATTGGATACCATCCCGTCACCAGAATCGATGAGATAATTATTATTCGTGAAGTCATTGAGCGTCTGTCTACGCTTACGTTTACGGTAATCATTGATGAATGCATTGCGCATGATTGTCATCAGCCAGGCACGTAAATTGGTATGGGGTTGGTAGTTCTTTCTATATTTGTATGCCTTATAGGCGGTCTCTTGAACTAAATCATTAGCAGCTTCACTATCTTTGGTTAAATTTAGGGCAAAAGCATATAGTGTTGATTTCAGCAGACCAAATTCCGTGGTAAATTCTATGGTAGACATAATTGTTTGGTTTAACTTCTGTGGATGATAGCATTACTATTAACTAAGGACATAACAAATATAATGTATTTGGGTTTTACTTTCTAGTATAAAACAAAAACTTTTTTTTTTTTTTATCTTACTATGGACTGGAAGGCGACAATTAATGGTTTTAAGGCGTATATGTTACTGGAAATGAGCCTTTCTACTCATACCATAGCAGCCTATTTGAGTGATTTGTATAAACTGAAGGATTATTTGGCGATGCAAGACATTCCTAAAAATCCAACTGCTGTTGACCGAAAAGACTTAAAGGATTTTTTACAATACTTAAATGAGCTGGGATTGGCCGCTAGATCTCAAGCCCGAATCTTGTCTGCTATTAAGTCCTTTTACCGGTTTATGATTTTAGAAGAATTGTTAGACAATAATCCAGCAGCTACTTTAGATAGCCCTAAATTAGGTAGAAAAATTCCAGCGGTGCTGAGTTTTGATGAAATACAGGCTATGTTAGGGGCCATCGATTTGAGTACCAACCATGGTATACGTAATCGAGCTATGCTGGAGACGCTCTATGCTTGTGGTTTACGAGTTAGTGAGTTAGTAGAGTTGCGGCGCTCCAATACTTTTCTGGACCTGGGCTTTATAAAAGTAACGGGGAAAGGAGACAAAGAACGCATAGTACCAATCGGTGAAGAAGCTTGTAAGCACATCCGGTTTTATTTAGAAGGTGTACGGCGGCATTTAAAAAAGATAGAACCAGGCCACGAAAATTATTTATTTCTTAACCGGCGAGGTAAAAAGCTCACCAGAGTTTATGTGTTTTTGGTCGTAAAAGAGTTAGCTAAAACAGCAGGAATTGACAAAAAAGTCAGTCCACATACTTTCCGCCATTCTTTTGCAACCCATTTAATTGAAGGTGGGGCCAACCTGAAAGCAGTACAAGACATGCTGGGGCACGCCTCTATTATTACAACGGAAATATATACCCATTTAGATACCGAATATTTAAGGGAGACGATTATGACTTATCATCCAAGTAATCGTAAAAAATAGACCTAGTAGCATGAGAAAAATATCATTGGTTGTCATAACCTATAACGAGGCCAATAACATCGAGCGGTGCATCGATAGTGCCCGTTCTGTTGTGGATGAAATATTAATTGTCGATTCTTTTTCAGAAGATAATACTAGAGATTTGGCAAAGGCCAAAGGAGCCAAAGTACTTACACACGCCTTTTCTGGCTACATTGAACAAAAAGATTATGCCATCAAACAGGCCGAGCACGACTGTATTCTGTTACTAGATGCCGACGAAGCGCTGGACAAACAGCTGCGTGCTTCCATTACAGAAATTCGTGAAAATTGGACGCACAATTGTTATCGCATGAACCGGCTTAGTAACCTAGGAGATCAATGGATACGCCACGGTGCCTGGTATCCAGATCGTAAAATGCGCTTGTTTGAGCGCAATGCTTATGAAGTAATTGGACTTAACCCACACGATAAATGGGTGCCTAAGGAGGGTGCTACCATTAAGTACCTCAAAGGTGACATCCTGCATTACACCAATTCGAACCTAAAAGATAGAGTAGAAACAATTAATAAGTTTAGCTCTATTGCCGCCCAAGCCTTCCATGATAAAGGCAAAAAAGGAACCTGGTTGCGCATTTTATTCAAACCTGGCTTGCGTTTTTTCTCCGAGTATATCTTAAAAAGAGGTTTTCTGGATGGGTTTTACGGGTTTGTGATTGCCAAAACTTCAGCGCAATATGTTTTTTTACGAGAAGTGAAATTATACGATTTAGGGCGGTGAATAAATTTATTGGTACGTTTTATTCCTTCTTGATTACCCACTCAATAATAATAGGTACTACTTGCTTGTCTGTGGTGGTTGATAATTGCACCTGAGCTTTCATATGATCCTGCTCATATTTGATTTTTTCCATTGGAACCAAATAAGACTTAAAGGCGGTATACAATTTCTCCCGAGCACTTTGGTTCCTTTCATTAAACTCATAACGATCTACAAATCTGCGCCAGCGCGGGATCGGTTGATTACTCAATAAAATGAAAAAGTAATTAGCACCTACATCCGGAAATTGATAGTAGCTGACTGGCGGTAAAATGACGGTGGTATCCTGCAAATTGTATTCCATCATCCAGGCGGGCGTCGTATTACCATCTGGCTGGGAAACAAATAAATAGGCACAACGCCCTCTGGGAATGTTAATGGCCAATTGGTACCTTCCATGCTCTGGACTCATGGCAGTACTTGGAAAGGTGTAATAGCCTTTTTGATCGTCAAATTGAACTTCTATTGCTTTGAGATAAGGATTCCTGGATTCTGGTTGTTGTAGCTCACTAACTTCGATGGAAAAATCTAGAGAAAGAGGGATAGCTTTAGTAGTAGTGGCTTTCTTGACTAAGGTTGGATTTTTAAAACTTACGATCTCTTTGGCATTAGCCAATAAGTTAATGGCGGTCATCCAGACCATGCCCTCAGGGCCCCACTTTTGTCCATTGGCATCTACCAATTGAAAGGAGGTGGTCCTACTGTCATAGCCAATAATGACCATTTGATGATTTCCTTCCAAACCCTTGCCATCCCAAGTAGCCGTTCCAGCTACCTGATTCCAATCGGGACGATTTTTAAAGCCAACCAACACCGGTAGCCCTTTATTCAAAGTGTACCGAATGCGTTTACTCTTATCATAACGTTTGGTCCGGGAGGTGAACAGGCGATAAGCCTTGGTCGGTGCTTTGTAGTCTGCTTGAACTTTTAAAGCTAAACTATCACTCACAATTTGTCGATCTGTAAGCCCCAACTGGACCGCTTTTTGGATGGTTTGTGTATAATAAGCTTTTAGAAAAATTTCCTCTTCCAAACTATCGGCCTTAGCCATCGGTAATGGTGCATAGGGCAAAAGGCTTTGAATCAAAGGTAAACTTCTGGTCCGGATGGTCCGGAATTTGACGAGGGTATGCTGGCTATAATTTAGCTCAGGAAATAGGATGCTTTTAGCTTCTTCCTGACTCCAAATAAGTGTTGGAAGTCCTAGAAAAATTAGGAGTAGAAAAGCTAAATTTGTAGGTCGCATGATTTGTTGTTATTAAAAGAAAATGTTTAGAAACTTCTGCCTCCCTTTATCCCCTTAGACAAGTGAGTGAGGGAAATGGAAGCGCAAGTATAATTTTTCAACCATATGTTTCCAAACAACTTCATAAAGAATAGAACTTAAAGATAGAATGAAAAATAGGATAATTTACATAATTGGGGTGTCTGGAAGTGGAAAATCTACCATTGCTCGACTTTTGGCAGATCAACTTGGGATTCCTTTTGCAGATGCAGATGATTTTCATCCAGCATCAAATGTGGAAAAAATGAGTCGTGGAATTCCTTTACAGGATGAAGATCGAGTTGGTTGGTTGGTTGCGATCCATGAATATGCAGTTGGTCAGCTTGCCAAGCAAGGAGCGGTTATTGCCTGCTCGGCACTCAAAGAAAGATATCGTCAAACTTTACAAGCTGAAATGGGGCATCAAGTAGATTGGGTTTACCTGAAGGGCTCCTTTGATTTAATAAAAGCGCGTATGCAGCAACGAGAAAATCATTTTATGCCAGATAGTTTATTGGAGTCACAATTCGATGCTTTAGAAGAGCCTCAGAATGCATTTGTTGTGGATATTAGTAAGGAGCCAATGGAACTATTAAAAGAAATACTAGGTTTTTTCGAAAAGTAAAGGCCTATGAAGCTTCACATTCACCCCAACGCTGCTGATTTTCTAGACCATAATCGAGCTTTTTTAGAGCAAGAAGAGGTCACTAATGGATTATTGCTAGGGCAAGCAATTTGGTTGAATCAATATCCGGTTGTTGATGAAAAAACAAGCTATTTTAGCGTAAGTCGAGATTCTATTCCAGTCTTTGCTTGTATGCAGACGCCTCCCTATAATTTTATTTTTTCGCCCAGTGAAGGACTAGTCTGGCAACTGGTACTGAACTACTTACTGGAGCACTCCTTTGAAGTCCCGGGTTTTATCGGTCCTCGTCAATTAGTCACCCTTGCTGCGGAGTATTGGAGTGAAAAAACTGGTGCAAAACCAGAAATAGATATGCGACAGTTAATCTATAGATTGGATGAAGTGCTTCCAGTTAATGAGATCGCTGGTCAATTACGCTTAGCGCAAAGCTTAGATCAAGTCCTTTTACAAGATTGGATTAAAGCTTTTTCTAAAGAGTCTTTGGGACAATCCATCCCAATGGAAGTAGCCGCTGAAATGACCAAACATCGAATCGATAAGCAAAATCTGTACGTTTGGGAGGATGTAAAAGGACAAATTGTAAGTATGGCTGCTACAACTCGGCCGACGTCTAATGGTATTTGTATCAATTATGTATATACCCCATTGGCTAATCGAAAACAAGGTTTAGCAAGTGCTTGTGTGGCGGCACTAAGTCAGCGGATGCTGGATCAGGGATTTTCTTTTTGCACCTTATTTACAGATGAAGACTTTAAAACTTCGAATCGGATTTATAAAAAGATAGGCTATCGAGCCAAAGTCGAATTTTTAAGTGTTGGTTTTTAGAAGCTATTTGAATCTACCTGCAGTAGACAGGTTTGGCTATTGAGAATTATTATTGAGCGTTTTAGTAAACTGCCTGCGCTGAAGCTTCAACAGGCAGGCGAAAAGCAGTTAAAAAAGGGCAATAATAAAATCATACTGCTAAACTCTAATCGCTTCTAAATTGATGGAAAAAAATCATAAATGCTTACTTTTAATTAAATTGCCCAAAAAAACATGCAAGCAACATTTACCCACCTTCGTCAGACTCGTCAGAATATATTTAAGATCGTTGAATCCTATGGTTTGGAGCAGCTGAATGTCATCCCTCAAGGCTTTAACAATAACTTGATTTGGAATTTCGGTCATGTACTGGTTACCCAACAGTTACTTTGTTATCGTTTGGCAGGTTTAGAAGCCGCGTTTGAAAATAAGGTAATTGACGCCTATCGGAAAGGTTCCAGCCCTAAAGAACCTGCCTCCGAAACAGAATTACAAAATTTTAAAAATCACTGTTTCTCTTTACTGGATCAACTAGAAAAAGATTATGCAGCAGGGCTATTTCAAAACTATAAACCTTATCCAACAAGTTTTGGTGTTACGCTTAATAATATAGAGGAAGCCATCCAATTTAATACAATCCACGAAGCAATGCACCTTGGGACCATGATCGCTTTGAGAAAGTTGGTCTGATTTTGAATAAAGGACTTCGATTTTTATGGCAGTCTTGCATGGCTTCCTGTACCTTGCAGATGAATCAATCACCAAATCAATAACATTATGAGTAAAGGTTTGAGAATTACAATGATCATTCTAGGTGTATTAGTTGGCCTAGTGGTGCTAGGGAACTTGGGTTTCCGTTATATGAAAAAACAAACCAAGAAAGCCAGTCCTGAACAAATTGTAAATTATGATAAGCAAGGCTTGGACTTAGAAGTTTTTTATTGCCGACCTTCAAAAAAGGATCGGGATATTTTTGGCGAAGCGGGCTTAGTGCCTTATGGCGAAGTTTGGAGAACGGGTGCCAATGAACCTACTACTTTTGAGACAGCTACCAATCTTAAAATTGAAGGTCAAACGCTTCCTGCTGGTAAATATTCCGTCTGGACGGTACCTGGCCCTAATGAATGGGAAGTCATTTTTAATAAAAAAATGTACGCTTGGGGGGTCTCTTTTGGTGCGGCAGCTCCAGTTGAAAGAGAACTGGATGCACTAGTCGTAAAAGTGCCAGCTGAAACACTTACCGAACCGGTTGAATTGTTTACCATCGGATTTGAAGAAGGGGAAGCTACTCGCCTGATTATGATGTGGGACGATACCAAAATTAGTATGCGGGTTAATGAGTAAGCATTTTTTAGAACCACATAGGGCACATTAGTTACGCATAGAAATACTATTGTTTCCTAATGTGAGCTATGTGGTTCAAAAAATGAGGTCCTAAGCATTCAACAAATGCTTCCAACTGACCTTCTCTCTTACGATACTTTCTACTTCTGAGATGGGTACTCGGATTTGCTCCAAAGTATCGCGGTCCCGAATCGTAACCGTATCATCCTCTAAAGTATCAAAGTCGATGGTCACACAATATGGTGTACCAATCGCATCCTGACGGCGGTAACGTCTCCCAATTGCATCTTTCTCATCATATTGACAGTTAAAAGAAAAGCGCAAGTCATTAAATATAGCCCTAGCTTTGTCTGTCAACTCTTCTCTATTACGTAGCAGTGGTAAGACCGCTACTTTAACTGGTGCAATAGAAGGATGAAGTTTTAAGACAATTCTAGAAGAATCTTTACCATCTGCATCAGGTACTACTTCCTCTTTCAAGGCATTTGACATAGTTGCCAAGAACATCCGATCTGCACCGATAGAAGTTTCTACCACATAAGGTGTATAGCTCTTATCCAGTTCAGGATCAAAGTAATTCATATTCTTTCCAGACAATTCTGCGTGTGCTCCTAAATCGAAGTCGGTCCGACTGTGGATTCCTTCCAACTCTTTGAATCCAAATGGAAAATCAAATTGAATATCCACGGCAGCATTTGCGTAGTGCGCTAGATTATCATGGTCGTGGAAACGTAATTTATCAACCGGATGGCCCAATGCCTCGTGCCATTTCATACGTGTTTCTTTCCAGTAATTGTACCACTTCATCTCTTCTCCTGGGCGTACAAAAAATTGCATTTCCATTTGCTCAAATTCGCGCATCCGGAAAATAAATTGACGGGCCACAATCTCATTACGGAAGGCCTTACCAATCTGTGCAATTCCAAAGGGAATCTTCTGACGAGTTGTTTTTTGGACGTTCAGGAAGTTAACAAATATACCTTGAGCTGTTTCAGGGCGCAAGTAAAGTTTGCCTTCGCTTCCAGCAATATTTCCCAATTGAGTAGAGAACATCAAATTGAATTGACGCACATCTGTCCAATCTCTAGAACCACTCTCGGGATCTGCAATATCTAGGTCGATGATCAACTGGCGTAGCGCTTCCATATCATTGTTGGTCATGGAAGTAGCCAGGCGTTCGCTAATTTCATCGATTTGTTTCTGGCGGTCTTTTATCCGTCCATTAGTTGCGCGGAATTCCGCTTCATCAAAGGCATCTCCGAAGCGTTTTTTAGCTTTGTTGATATCCTTGTTGATCTTTTTCTCAATTTTTTCCATGGCATCCTCCACTAAGACGTCAGCACGGTAACGTTTGTTACTCTGCTTGTTGTCTACCAAAGGATCATTAAAAGCATCAACGTGTCCGGATGCTTTCCATGTTTTTGGATGCATGAAAATAGCGGCATCAATACCGACTATATTTTCGTGCATTTGCACCATAGAATTCCACCAATATTTTTTCAGATTGTTTTTTAGCTCCACACCGTAGGGACCGTAATCATAAACGGCACTTAATCCATCATAGATTTCACTGGATTGAAAGATGAAACCATATTCTTTACAATGAGCTACCAATTTCTTAAAAAGGTCCTGATCTGCCATGTCTTTTGTTTTTATCGTTTGGGTCTGTAACTAAGTACATAATTCATTCGTTCTATCACTAACCAGACTCAACGGGTAATAAGTTGCAAAAATCGAAAAAAATAGTTGAAGTAGGTGAATTTGTTAATTTTTTGTGAAAATATTTTTATCCATAGGGGGAACATTAGCGGATCTTCATCTTATAGTCG
>CAXIDD010000085.1:0-12409 GCA_964021975.1 uncultured Saprospirales bacterium
CCAGTTTAAATACCCCTTTATAGACAATTAGTGGATAAAAAATAGACCTTTCGGTAGCATTTAGAAAAGTTCCCGTTTGGTGAAAATGATAATCTCGAAGTGTTTTGATGGTGTTTTCTACACCAATCTTGTTACCATCATTAGAATGGTTATTAGCAGTGACAAGGAGGTCAAAGCCGGCATGACGTAATGCCAATGCCAGATCATCTGGACTTCGAAAGCGGGGATACCCACTGTAAGGCCCTTTCCCCGGAAGGGTCAACTCCAGATTGCCAATGGCCAAATCTGCTTCTTTTAAAATAGGAGCTACGTATTCAAAACAAGGGCTATAATCATAAACACTGTCTTTAAGTACTTCGGCGGATGTAATTTGAGAGCCATGCCCCATGATGTCTCCAACAAAAGTGAGCTTTAGCTGATGACTGGATAGGCTATCCTGAGCATTCCCCAATAAAGGACTAAAAAGAAGTAAATAAAGGCAGATACAATGTAATTGTTGCATAGTTGAAAGTTAGGGAAGCAATGCCGTTAAATCCATGTCTAGAATGTATTTCTCGAGGTATTTGCGTTGAGCGGTGGTAATCTCCCCCCTTAAATATTGCTCAATGATCAAGCTAGCAATTGGTGCAGCTACAGAACCTCCAAATCCAGCATTCTCTACATAAACAGCTAGTGCAATTTTGGGGTTTTCTTTTGGTGCGAAACAAAAGAAAATAGAGTGGTCTTTACCTGCGTTCTCTGCTGTACCGGTCTTCCCACAAACTGGAATACCAGGGATTTGGGCCAATCTGGCGGTACCCGAGGTAGTGACTCGCTCCATGCCGTCTACAATGGGGTCATAATATTCTTTTTTGATTCCAGTATCCTTTTTTTCTAAAAAATCTATTGGGATTTGTTTGACATTATTATGGTATCCTTTTAAAAGGTGCGGCGTAATGTACCAACCTCTATTGGCTAGGATAGCCGCCATATTCGCTAGTTGAATATTGGTAGCAGATAATTCCCCTTGTCCGATACCTAAAGAGCGAATCCAAATAGAATACCAAGCCATTTCGTTTTTATATATATCCTTGGAGAAAAAATCTCCGCTGGGATAAAATCCAGCTTTTTCTCCGGGGAAATCGATGCCTAATTGCCTACCCATTCCAAAGCGATCCAGATAAGTGTTGAAAGTATCCAGGCCAGCCGCAGGAGTCGTTGAGCCAAATTGATCAACCGTTTCTCTAAAAACGGTTACGAAATAGTTATTACAAGAATGTTGAATAGCGTGTGATAGTGTGAAACACGTAGGGTGTCCATGGCAACCGGTCAGCCTTTGACCATTAAAATAATAAGCACCTCGACAAGGGATCGTACGATCTGGCTCCAATAAACCTTCTTGTTGGGCGATTAAGCCGACAAAGGGTTTAAATAAAGACCCTGGAGGATAAGTAGCCATAGTGGCTCGATTGAAAAGTGGCTTTTGCTCGTTATTAATTAACTCCCGATGTGCAAGCCCTCTGTTTTTGTTGTGTAAGGTTAAGATTTTTGGATTATAGGCTGGAGCAGTAACCATAGCCAAAATCTCACCGGTACTAGGTTCAATGGCTACTACTGCACCACGTTTGTTTTGCAATAATTTTTCAGCGTATTGTTGTATTTTAATATCTAAGGATAATTGTAAGTCTAAGCCAGATTCAGCATTTACATCTTCTTTCCCATCTAAATAAGGGGCTACATCATTACCTCGGTTGTCTTTCAAGACATATCTGGCTCCTTTTTTTCCTCTCAGATCAGTTTCGTAAGCAAGCTCAATACCACTTGCTCCGATATAATCACCGGCCGCATAAACTTCAGGGTCTTTTTCGATATCTCTTGGGTTCACTTCACTGATATAACCCAAAACATGAGCAGAGGAGGCCAAAGGGTATTCCCGAGCATTTCTAAATTGAACCTCAAAGCCAGGGAATTCATGGAGACTTTCCTGGAAGTTTAAAAAACCTTCTGAACTGAGTTTACTGATAAAAGTAAACGGAACAGATTTGCTATACCTTGCATCGTTCCAGTTTTTATTCAGGGTCGCTTCAAAATATTCCGGAGTAATTTCAAGTAATTCACAAAACTTTAGCGTATCCATCGCTGGATCGACCTGATTATAGGTGACCAGGAGATCATACATTGGGTTATTGGTTACCAAAAGTTCATTGTTGCGGTCAAAGATTAGGCCGCGAGAAGGATAGACGGTATATTTTTCAACAGCTACCGCATCTGCTCTTTTTTTGATGTCTGAATTAAGTAATTGTAATTGCGCCGCTTTTCCAATTAAAATCAGAAAAGCAACTAGGAAAAGCACTTGTATATGAAGCCGGCGATTTTCGTTTTTAGAGCCCATAATCTTAGCAATTCAGTACAGTCAATTAACTTTTTGGTCTTAAAATCATCACACCAATAAATATAAAGAATAAAGAAATAGGAACGGAGAAAATAGTTCTTATAAAAATTTCTCCAATTTTCCACAGCTGGAAGACTTCTAGTAGGGAGAGCCAGAAGCTGAAAATCATCAAACAAGTCAAAGCATATTTTGTGAACCAGGGCCAGCCATATCCTTCTGGTGTCAATCCTTTGTTGATATTATATCCTCCTTTGGGTTGTAGCCTGTCCAGAATAAGTGGTCGTACCGCCGCTAAAACGACACAAGCACTAGCGTGTAGACCAAAAGTATCATACGCAATATCAATGGTTAGCCCCGTCCCAAAAGCGATCAACATGAGGACCTCTGAACTTAATCGGTAAGGAAGCATCATTAAGAAAAGAGGATACATCAAAGTACGAAAGTAAGCTCCGAAAACTGGCCCAAAATAGAATTGGCGAAGTACCAGTACTTGTAGCAGTACCAAAGCAAGAAAGCGGATAATATTTATAACAATGATATTATTCACGATTCGTAGACGCTTCTATTTCATTAATCAATGGGTCGTGTAAATGATCCACAACCATTATTCCTTTCACATTTTTTAAATCGTTGACCAGTTCTACTTTTATTTTATAAGTACTGCTTCCGGGAGATACTGATTTTTCAATAACTGTACCTATTTCAATCCCCGGAGGAAATATTCTTGATAAATCACTAGTCTCTACAATGTCTCCAAGTAGTACTTCGACGTGGCTAGGGATTCCTTCTAAATAAAGATACTTGGGATGTTCGGTATCCCAACGAAGGGATCCTGAAGTTCCACTACTTTTAAGTTGGGCGGTGACCCGAACGCGGGTATGTAATATCGAAATGACCCGTGCATAATATTGGTTAACGGCTACTACAATCCCGACAATTCCTTGTTCTCCAATAACGCCCATTTGTGGCCTTATTTGGTGTTTTCGACCTTTATTGATCAAGAGGTAGTTGTTTTTGACAGCTACTGAGTTTTTGATCACCTTCGCAGGGTAGAAAAGGTATTTTCCCAGATAAGCAGAATCACCGTTGGTAGAATCTATTACCACTCGGTTGTCATATTGAGCAGAAGGCTGCTGTGCCAATAAATCGGTATGAACTTTTAATAAGCTATCGTAACGTGCTTGATAAGTCAGACGATCTTGAAAATTGCCCTGTTTTTTTTGGAGGGAACCAAAAAAGGAATTAGTAGAACCAAAAAAAATAGCCCCCTGTCGATCATTACCATAGATAATGAGCAGAAAACAAATGGTTTGCAGAAGGATGAAAATTCCGACAGCACCCGGCCTGTTTAGTAAGTTACGGAGGCTAAACATCAGACTTTATTCTAAAATAGTCCAGTTAAATAATGAAAGGCCACACTTAAATTAAGCGCAGCCTGTACGAAAGTAATTTAAACACTCTTTCGATCAATCAAAAATGAGAAACGATCCGTATTCTTGAGCGCTAAACCAGTCCCGAGGACTACTGCCTTCAATGGATCATCAGCTACATGAACAGGTAGTTTCGTCTTTTGAGAAAGGCGTTTGTCTAAGCCTCTAAGCAATGCCCCGCCACCTGTTAAATGTAAGCCTCGGCGATAAATATCAGAGGCTAGTTCAGGAGGCGTTGATTCTAGTGCTTTTAAGACGGCATCTTCAATCTTGGAAATGGATTTGTCTAGGCAATGAGAGATTTCGCTGTAGCCTACTTTGATTTGTTTTGGAATACCAGTCATTAAATCTCTACCGTTGACAGGGAAGTCATCTGGAACCTGCTCTGGTTCTAATTCGCCGAGTGCCGAACCTACATGAATTTTGATTTGCTCAGCCGTACGTTCTCCGATGAGAATATTATGCTGTCGCTTCATATAGCTCATGATATCATTGGTGAATTCATCACCAGCGATACGTATGGATTGATCACACACAATTCCAGAAAGTGCAATAACAGCAATCTCTGTGGTACCACCGCCGATGTCAATAATCATGTTGCCATCTGGTTCCTCTACATCTAAACCAATACCTAAGGCCGCTGCCATAGGTTCATGAATGAGATAGGTCTCCTTGGAGTCTACATGGTCTGCTGAATCAAAAACAGCACGTTTTTCTACTTCTGTAATTCCAGAAGGAATACAGATAACCATTTTCAGGTGTGTGAAAAATTTACGCCGGCCTTCGATCATTTGAATCATGCCAGCAATCATATGTTCTGCAGCTTGAAAGTCTGCAATCACGCCATCTTTGAGTGGGCGAATGGTTTTGATATCTTCGTGTGTTTTCTCGTGCATTTGCATGGCTCTTCTGCCTACTGCTATTGTTTCCCCAGTACTGCGCTTTATGGCAACAATAGAGGGCTCATCTACTACTACTTTTCCATCTTGGATAATCAGCGTATTCGCCGTTCCTAAATCGATGGCCAGCTCTTGTTTGAAAAAGGAAAAAAATTTCATTAATTAAGTTGCTTCTCTTTAATCGTTTGGTCAAAAGCAGAAAAGATTTTTGCTTTTGTTGGAATAACCGCTATAAACGAAAAAGCGGCTGTTTTTATTGTATAAGTGCTTTTATTCAGACCTCTTTTTTCAATAATTTACCTTTCGTTGGTTAAAACGGTCTGAATGAACATAAAACACTGCAAATCAACATAATTTTTAGGACTTTAAGAAGAAATCCGAAGCCTATTTTATGGTTTCTTTGGTCCAACCCAAACTTCGCTTAATTGATCCATTGGAAGATATTGTTTAAACAAGTTTTGAATTCGATGTGCATCTATGTTTTGCAAGGTTTTTAGGACTTGTTCAAAGGTATTTATAGGAGTCTGAGCAATGTAATTATTTTTGGCAATTTCTGAAATATTGAAGGGACCATCTAGCATTCCCAAAAGGACTCCTGCCAGGTAGCTTTTTACCATCTCTAATTCCTCTTCTTCCATCAACTCCGTTTGCAAGTTTTCAATCTCTTTATGTATCTCTTCTTTGGTTTCCTGAATAAAAGCATTGTTAACTTCACTGCCAATTAACCAACATCCACCATAGCGCATACAATCTAGTGAAGAATTAATATTATAGGTATATCCTTTGTCTTCTCGGATATTCGTCATTAGACGCGAGCCAAAATAGCCCCCTAAGATCGTATTGAGTACAAAAACGTCTCCATAGTCCTGGTGGCCACGCGGAAAAAGATTGATGCCCAATCGGTAGGCCGTTTGAGCAGCATCTGCGTCTTCTATAAATAAAGAAGATGGGCTTGAGCTTGGAAACTCAATTACAGGTCTTAATATTTTCTCCCGTTTGGGTAGTTTACCTAAATATTGACGAATGAGGTCTATTTCACGTTGAGTGACTAAACCACTTAAGATAACCAGGCCATTATCTGCATGATAACAGTTCGTAAAATGTTGAATGATATCTGCTCTTCTTAAATCTCTGTAGGTCTGTTCAGAGCTGTTGTATCCATAAGGATGTTGCCGACCAAAAATTTCCTCTGTAACCGTTCTATAGGCCACAACATCTGATTTGGTAAGTTCAACTTCCATACGGCGAATTTGGCGATCAATAAATTGATCCATTTCAGCTTGTGGAAAACTGGGTTGCAGGAGGAGGTCACTTACAATGGGCAAGACTTTTTCAAAATGTTTGTTAAGTGTATAAAGCACTATACTCGGGCAGTCCATATCTACCGGAGTTTTTAAGCTGCTACCATAAAAATCCATAGCCTCTGCAATTTGCCCAGCACTGTAATTTTGCGAACCTTCTTTTAATAATTCGGCGGTCAGTCTGCTAGCTAATGCCTTTTTTTCGTAAGGTCGACCTGCAGCAAAAAGAACTTCCATTTTTAATACTGCTTGGGTCCCCTGATTAATAACCCACAAGGGTAGTCCATTTGCTAGAGTATACTGTTGTATTTCAGGCAGTTGTATATTGTCTAGGCTATATATTTTAGGCCGTTTACTTCTATTTGGCATGGTTATCCACAATTTGTTGATTTTTAATCGAGAAAAAGTGCGTGCAAGCTAGTATTTTTGTACATTAAAAACTTCTAAACTGCTTTTTACAAAATATACTATCAGATGAAATTTAGCGTCTCTTCTTCCGAATTACTCAAACAGTTGCAATTGGCAGCTGGTTCGATTGGCTCCAATCCCGTATTACCTATCTTAGAGGATTTTCTTTTTACAATTAGTGAAAACACCTTAAAGATCGCAGCAACGGACTTGGAAACTTCAATTCGGACACAGGTGGATATTATGGCTGCTGAAGGGAATGGTTCCGTCGCGGTACCGGCTAAAATTTTGCTGGATACACTTAAAGCACTGCCACAGCAACCGATTACTTTTAGTATCGATGACAATAACTTTGCCATCGAAATTACTTCGGCCTTTGGTAAGTATCGCTTGGCCGGTGAAGATGGTGCTGATTTCCCAAATATTCCTGAACCAGACGCAGTAGATTCCATTACGATTCCTGCTAATGCTTTGATTCAGGCAATTAGCAAAACAATTTTTGCGACCAGTAATGATGAGCTAAGACCGGCTATGACCGGAGTTTATTTTCAAGTTGAGTTCAATAAACTGATGTTGGTTGCTACGGACGCTCATAAACTAGTCAAGTACAGCTATAAAAATTTGAGTAGTGAAGTGTCTACTGCTTTTATTGTTCCCAAAAAAGCACTGAACCTCCTCAAAGGTTCCTTGCCAGCCGGAGAACCTGTCAAAATGGATTTTAACAAAAATAATGCCTTCTTTAGCTTTGGCAATACCAACTTGGTTTGCCGCCTAATCGACTCGCGTTACCCAGATTATAATGCCGTTATTCCGGTTGACAATCCAAATTTACTAAGTATTTCAAGAGTAGATTTCCAAAACTCCTTGAAAAGGATTGCTATTTATGCCAATAAAACGACGAATCAGGTTATTCTCAATATCAATAATGGTAGTTTGACCGTATCTGCTCAGGATTTAGATTTCTCTAATGAGGCAACCGAGCAATTGACTTGCAACTACGAAGGAGATGCTTTGACCATCGGGTTTAATGCAAAATTCTTAGTAGAGATGCTGGGGGTACTAGAATCTGATGAAGTGGTCATGGAGCTTTCTACTTCAACTCGAGCAGGTATTTTACTGCCTTCTGAAAAGGAAGATGAAGAAGATATCTTAATGTTAGTCATGCCAGTAATGCTGAGTAATTAATAAGAGTCTTTTGTGAAAATATTTATCTATAATCATACTCAGGTGCCCTTGGATACCTTAGGTGGTTCAAAATAAATTGCCTGGTCTATACTGCGCTCTTTTCTTTTTAGAGACTCAAATTTTTATGAAAAAACATCATTTATTATTCTTAATAGCTGCCTTTACCTGGGCTTGTGAAGCTGATCCCGAGACACCACCGGATGAAGTGGTCCGTATGTATCAGGCTTATGTTGATCAAAATAAATTTGACCAAGCTGCCATGCTGTCTACTCCAGCAGAACAAAAACGCTTAGAGGAATTAGAACAAATGATTGCGGCTGATATTGATTCCACTATATTGGAAACTGTCTTTGAGCGGATCGATTGTCAAATTCAATCAGCCACCGCTAAATGTACTTGCCTGTTGAAAGATCAATACGAATCTTATACGGCTTTATTTAGCTTGGTGAAATCGAATGGCAACTGGTTCATTGATGTACCAGAGGAAGAAGAAATTGAATATGATGAAGATTTGGAAGCCATCATGGATAGCCTTTTTCAAGAAGAAACCTTAGATCCAGGAAACTGATATAACTCAAAGTAAATGCGTAAAATAGGTTTATTCTTTGGTTCTTTTAATCCAGTTCATGTGGGCCATCTAATCATTGCCAACTATATGGCAGAACAGACGGAACTAGAAGAAGTCTGGCTCGTAGTCACGCCCCAAAATCCGCTTAAACAGAAACGGACCTTGGCCAATAATTATGATCGTTTGCATTTAGTTAATCTATCTATTGAAAAGAACCCAAAACTGAAAGCTTCCAATATTGAGTTTAGTCTTCCACAGCCGTCCTATACCATTGATACCCTTACCTATTTGCGGGAGAAGTATCCAGAAAATCAGTTTACTTTGATCATGGGCGGTGATAATTTGCGGACCCTTCACAAGTGGAAAAATTACGAGCTACTTCTACGAGACTATTCCATTTTTGTTTACAACCGACCAGGATATGATCTAGGAGATTTGGCAACACATGAAAACGTCAAGGTCTTTACAGAGGTGCCACAAATGTCCATCTCTGCTAGTTTTATCCGAAAATCGCTAAAGGAAAATCATTCGATCCAATTCATGGTGACCGATCCGGTATTTGAATATTTACAAGACAGTGATATGTATCGAGATTAAATAGTTTCACTCAGGATTTTGACCTGCTCTAGCATTGCCTCATGTAAATGACCATTACTGGCAAGGACTTCTTGTCCACTGCGGTGTAAATCTCCTAACTTGAAATCGGTGACCTTTCCGCCGGCTTCTTCAATCAACACAATCCCGGCGGCCACATCCCAAGTATTGATACCATATTCAAAGAAACCATCAAAGCGGCCACAAGCTACAAAGGCCAAGTCAATAGCTGCAGCTCCCATTCTTCGAAGACCTCTGGTGCCACGCATAAAGCCTTCTAATACCTTTAAATAAGCCGTCGTGCGAGAAAAATCATAATAAGGAAAACCAGTAGCCAGCAAGCTATTGGCTAAGTTTTTTTTCTGCGATACTCGAATAGCTTGACCATTCAAATAGGCACCTCCATCTTTCCAAGCATAAAAATTTTCTTGTCGATTGATTTCCTGTACTAAGCCTAGGACCAATTCTCCGTTTTGCTCCAGCGCAACACTAATGGCAAAAATGGGGACGCCATGTAGAAAATTGGTGGTTCCATCCAGAGGGTCAATGATCCAGCGTAGCTCACTGCTTTGATTCTTGATGGTCTCCTCTTCGGTCAAAAAGGTGGCATCTGGAGTCAGTATTCTAAGCCGCTCAACGAGCATTTCTTCGGCAGTTTTATCCACATAGCTAACCAAACTATTAAGACTTTTCGTTTCGATCGCCTGATTTTGAACTTCACCCAATTCCCGACGAATGAAATCACCCGTTTGGTTCAGGATTGGTAGGCATTGTTGGCACAGCTTTTCTAGGTCTAGCATCAAAGGGTATTTAAGTGTTATACTTTTTGGTAAATGGCATCTAATTGCCGGCCCGCTTCGTCATAATCTAAGCCATATCCGATTACAAAAGCAGGGGGGATTGAAAAACCGAGGTAATCAACTTCTATGGGGTGTTGCAGTGCTTCCGGCTTAAGTAACAAAGCCGCTATTTTGATAGAAGCAGGCTCCCAGGCTTTCAAATCATTGGTAAAAGAGCTTAAAGTCTTTCCGGTGTCTACAATATCCTCAACGATGATTAGGTGCTGGCCTTTGACTTGCTCAGGACTAAGACTAAGGTCCGTTTTAACTTCTCCTGTAGAATTCAAACCACTGTAAGAAGATAATTTGACAAACCCGACGGTACTATCGAGCTGGACTGCACGAATTAAGTCTGCCGCAAAGATAAAAGCACCATTAAGGACTGCTATAAAATGTGGTGGCTGATCTGGATAATCCTGTGTGATTTGCGCACCCAAAGCCTCTACTCGACCTGCAATCTCTTTTGCAGAAATCATAGGACGAAAATCTAAGTCATTTACTCTAATATTTGAATCCATGATTTTTAATTTTTGACTTGCAAAGATGAGGAATTAACTCAACCCTGCAAGTCTGTGGCATCACTTTATCAATGCACTACTTAATACTAAAGTCCATATTTATCCAATAGATAAATCAAACTAGCCATGGCTGCCGAACCCAACTCCAATTCGCGTTGATTAACGGCGTCAAAAGTATCCACTGGTGTATGATGATAATCAAAATAACGCTGAGAGTCTGGTACAAAACCAAACAGCATGCCTTTCTGGGGCTTGAGTCTAGAGATGTCAGCACCGGATCCACCCTTTTTTAGTTCCAAACCATACGCGCCTAACAGCTCAAACCAAGGCGACATTTTTTTGAATTTTTCTTCAAAAACGGATGATTCTGCATCACAAGAAAACCCTCTTGGGGTAAAACCACCTCGGTCAGATTCAATCGCAGCCATATGGTATTCATTATTGGCAAAAGATTGATCCCGATAGGCCATTGCTCCCGCTTGTCCATTTTCTTCATTCATGAACAGCACACAGCGCAAGGTACGTTTAGGTTGATAATCCAATGCTTTCAACAAATAGACAACATCCATGGCGTGAACACAACCAGCGCCGTCATCGTGTGCACCCTGGCCAACATCCCAGGAATCAAGGTGACCACCAACCAATAGAATTTCATCAGGATGGGTGCTTCCTTTGATTTCGCCTACTACATTATAAGATAGTTTGGGCTTTAAATTTTGGCTGGTATTACGCATGAATACTTTGACGACTTCATCCTCTGCGATTCTGCTCAGAAGATTGGCATCATTATTACTGATGGCGATGGCTGGTATTTGAGGCACACCATCTTGGTAGACCAGCGTACCTGTATGTGGCACATCATCATTCAACGTGGTCATGGACCGTACGAGTACGGCTACTGCTCCAAACTTTGCAGCTTGGCTAGCACCTAAAGCACGCTGATCAACAGCCCCTCCGTAAGCACTAAAAGTATTGAGTTGAGTAGCATCCAATGGGCGGTTGTAAAAAACAATTTTTCCACTGATTTCTGCTTCTCCAAGTTCTTGAACTTCGTCTAGTGATCGTACCTCGATAACTTCAGCGGTAAGACCTTTAGGACCAGTACCAATGGAATTACCTAGTGCAAGTCCATTCAACACCTGGGTGCCTATGGTTTCAGAATTGATAATGCGTACTTGCTCTGGTTCACCTCGATCCCAATGAGGAACTAGACAGGGTTGTAGATAGACGGTGTCCATGCCTAAAGTATCTAGCATCTGCTTAACATACTCTACAGCCGCCGCTGCATTAGGGGAGCCACTCAAGCGTGGGCCTATAGATGTACATAAATATTCTAGCCAATTGTAAGCTTGGCCATTCAAAAGTGCTTCATCATAGATGTCCCTAATGAAAAAAGCATCTTTTTCTGTAGCGGTTTGCTGTGCTACTAAATTTATTTTTCCTAGGCTAAGCAGCAAAATCAAGGATAAAAAGACCTTAGTTTTATACATAAACGAAGTTTTTTTAAAAAAATCTTATTTTTTTTATTTAGAAAAATATTTGCTAATCTGTAATTATGTAAAATTATTGTTGCCCGTTTCAAGTCTCACTTACTTTAAAGTGGGTTTACTCAAATCTATGTAAGTGTAGCTTGTACGCATAAAGGTGCTTGCAAACTTTAATTTTTTGATTCTCTGGTTAAAACTCTTTATTTTTAAGTCACAATACAAAAGTAAAAAATGATATTTTGATAGTTTTGTAATTGTATTTTATACACGAAGTCTTTATCTTTGTGTAGCAAGAACGATAAAAATAACAAGCAAACATCGGGGATATTTAAATTTCTGATTGCTTAAAGAATTATAATTTGGTTTTATTTGGTTAGGGCTGAGGTAGTGCTGTGGTAGCGCTGCCTCTTTTTTTGTCATTTATTAAAGTTGCCAAGCCAAACCTGCCGTGAAATTATACATCCTCAAAGGTACTGTTACTGGAGGTCTGGTATCATAGACAAAATCTAAGTTTACATTAAAGGATAAATGTTTATTCAGCTGAGCAAAAAACTGGGTGACAGAGGCAATTCTGAAATCAGAAAACACATCAGGTCTGGGTTGGAAATAAGAGGTATTGTTTATTCCCATTGATGTATTGAATTGGATACCTGCATTGAGGTACATACTCAAGCGATGATGTTTGTTGAATACTTTGATATCTGCCGAGGTTTCCTCATACTCATACATGTATAAAGTCCCCAAATAAAGCGAAGCGGAGTCTGTTTTCAATAGTTCAAAGCGTGGTCCAGTCCCCACTAAATACCGTT